>PJQJ01000031.1:0-7689 GCA_002861585.1 Candidatus Saccharimonadota bacterium
GTAGAACACCTTTCACGAAGGTTTTCAATTATTCTTGTTACTGCTCGTGATCCTAAGTGGGAATCGGCGACACGGTTGTGGCTACGCGATAATTTTGGGCCTCATTGCACTAACCTCCATTTTGCAGGACGTAAGCATGATGGCAGTAGTAAGACGAAAGGCGAGCTTTGCGCTGAAGTTGGTGCAGATTACCTGCTGGATGATAATCTTGATCACTGTCATTCAGCTGCTAAAGAAGGCGTAGCGACAGTTCTGTTTGGTTCATACGGATGGCATGAGAATGTTCCTGAAGAACAGATTGTCTGTAAGGATTGGACGGCTGTTAGGGAGTTTTTTGATGAGCAGAGAAGCGATCAGCTTTAAGGAGCGGGTATACATGATAGTACAGAGTATTCCTACTGCACGAGTTATGACATACGGTGATATTGCCACGGTTGCGGGGCAGCCTCGGGCAGCACGTATTGTTGGGCAGCTGGCTCATTATGGTGACCCTAAACTTCCGTGGCACCGTGTCGTTAATCGTTTCGGCGGACTGGCAAGCGGTTACTATGGTGGCAGGGATGGTCAGAAGCTCGTACTGGAGGCAGAAGGAATTGCTGTTGACGATACTTTTACATTAAAAGATTTCGAGCGTTTACGATGGCTACCGTAAGAGAGGCACCACTTGTAGTTATCGTCGGTCCAACAGCAAGTGGGAAGACGGGCCTTGCCATCAAGCTTGCAAAGCACTGGGGCGGGGAGATTATTAGTGCTGATTCTCGCAGCATATATAGGGGGATGGATATCGGTACGGCAAAACCATCGCTCGTGGAGCAGGAGGGGGTAGTTCATTTTGGTCTCGATCTTGCTGACCCTGATCAGCGCTTTACTGCTGCAGATTTCAAAAAGTATGCTGAAGCTAAAATAGTCGATATTAGAAACAGGGAAAAGGTGCCAATTCTCGTTGGTGGAACGGGCCTTTATATTGATGGTGTTATTTTTGACTACAGTTTTGATAATAGTTTTAATCCAGAACTTCGCGCTACTTTGCAGAATTTATCAGCTGAAGAACTTGTCGAGTATTGTAATCAGCACAGCATAGAATTACCGCAAAACAGAGGTAATAAACGACATTTAATTCGAGCAATCGAAATTGGTGGCATTAACCATAAGCGAAATAGTAGTCTAATCGACAACTGCTTTGTAGTGGGTATCAGTCCTTCCCGCGTCGAATTACGTGAACGAGCCAGGCAACGAGCACACATAATGTTTAGTGCTGGCGTTGTTGAGGAAACAATAAAACTTACTCAGCAGTTTGATTGGTCACTACCGTCAATGTCAGGGAGTATCTATCCAATTATCAACCGACTGCTGCTGGGTGAGATATCCGAAGCAGAAGTGATAGAGCTTGCAGTGCAGAGCGACATGCGGTTAGCAAAGCGGCAAATAACTTGGTTTCGACGTAATAAGGCTATCCTGTGGTCTGAATCGGCTGAAAAAGGGTATCTGTTAGCGAGTAAAGCGCTGCAGGCGTACAAAGCTGAACACTGATTTGCTACAATAAGAGTAGATCAGCTGAATAAAAGGAAACACATACTTGCATGATTGATGCACTCTTTGGTTCAAAGACGAGGGTAAAGCTCTTGCATCTCTTTCTGAATAATCCCAACCGTGCTTTTTACGTGCGCGAAATCACCCGAAAGATAGATGAGCAGATTAACTCTGTTCGTCGTGAACTAGCGAATATGCTTAGTATTGGCATTATTAAGAGCGACAGTTCAAATAATAGACTTTATTATGAGATTAACCAGGACTATCCGCACTTTAAGCCGCTTCGCGAAATCTTTGCAGATAGCCAGCTTCAATCAGAAGCGGCAGCGACAGTTGAAAGTAATGACTGGTCTAAGCGCCTTAAGCCACTCGGCGATGTTCGTGTTGCCGTTTTTAGCGGCAGCCTCGTGAAGGGCTCCTCGAGCGATGTAGACGTGCTTATAGTCGGAGATATTAATAAGACTCAGGCAAAACGCTTTATGAAGGAGCTTGAAGAGGATGAGAACCGGGCTCTTAATTATACGGTTATGTCATATGAAGATTTTTATTATCGCCTAAGCATAAAAGATCGTTTTGTTGCTAGTATAGTATCTGGAAAATATACCGTCCTGATGGATACCGAGCAGATCTTAACCAAGTCATAAAAGGAGATTGAGTATGGATATAGAATACAAAGGCGCAAACTGCATTACCTTATCAACAAAACAAGCAACCGTTGCCGTTGATCCAAACGTAGCATTAGTTGGGTTGAAGAACCCAACTGGTAAGATGACCGTTCAGGTTGCAACTCAGGAAGAGTTTGCGGTTGAACCAGAAGCAGGTGTCCTAAAGGTTAGCGGGCCAGGGGAGTACGAACTTGAAGCAGGCGTATCAATAGTCGGGATTGCTGCCCAACGGCATATCGATACTACTAATGATGGTAAAAAAGCAACAGTTTATCGAGTAGAGATAGGCGATATTTCTGTTGCAGTAGTGGGTCACATAACTGGCCAATTAAGTGGCACGCAATTGGAAGCATTAGGTGTTATCGATGTGCTTGTGGTTCCTGTCGGTAATAGTGGTTATACTCTTGATGCACATGAAGCCATAGCTATTGTTCGTCAAGTTGACCCGAAGGTGATCATTCCAACGCATTATGCTGACGACGCTGCTAAGTACGAAGTGCCACAAGCTGAGCTCGAGCCGTTCTTAAAAGAGCTTGGTGCGACTCATGAAACAGTTGCAAAATTGAAGCTAAAAGCCGGTCAGTTACCTGAAACACTTACTGTTTATGAGATAACTCGGACATCATAAGATTCATCCGAATTAAAAAACCGCCCCTAGGGGCGGTTTTTTAATGAGGTATCCTTAGAGGATACCTTTTTTCTTTAGCGTACGGATAGCCTGGGCGCTAAGGTTCATAGTGACCTTTTGCCCGTCTACAACAAATGTCTTTTTTTGTAGATTTGGCTTAAACACACGCTTTGTGTGGCGTAGGGAGAAGCTAACGTTGTTGCCGTATTGCTTGCCTTTGCCGGTTAACTCACATCGAGAAGCCATAGTAGTGTTACTCTCTTATTACAACTGTTCAATACTACTGGTTTTGTCAATATTAGTCAACACCTTGGTCGTGGTTATTGTTATACTGGAGGGTATGAATATAGATATTACCTATCTCCTCTTTGTGTTAGTAGCAATTGTTCTGTCGATGACGCTGCATGAAGCGATGCACGCTTTTACTAGTAACTGGTTAGGCGACGATACGGCAAAGCTGCAGGGGAGACTCACCCTTAACCCGATATCGCATATAGATCCAGTTATGACTATTGCATTGCCGCTTATCCTGGCGGCGCTAGGGGCACCGCCATTTGGAGCCGCTAAGCCAGTACCATTTAATCCAGCACGCGTAAAATGGGATGAATTTGGTGCGGCGCTTGTTGGTCTTGCCGGTCCTTTTACTAATCTAGTGCTTGGTTTCGTCGCATTTCTTATCGCATCGGCGTTAGGGGTAACGCAGTTTAGTACTCTTGGACTTTTCCTGCAGGTATTTATCCTTGTTAACTTAGCATTTTTCGTCTTTAACATGCTGCCAATCCCGCCGCTTGATGGCTCACGAGCCCTTTATGCGATCGCACCTGATAGCATCAGAAGGGGGATGGAGGCGCTTGAGCAGTATGGCATCCTGTTGGTGTTTGCTATCGTTTTCCTGTTCAATGCTCAGTTAGGGCTCTTTATGACGCGTTCGATAGATGCAATTTTGACTCTATTTACACGGCTCACTGGCAATTAGTAGATGATATAATAAGGGTAGTCCTGGATACTTATCCTTGGCATCATGATTTTCCTAATAAATCTTTGATAGGGATTTCTATATGATTCGTCTCCGTGGAGACGTTTTGCGAAAACCCACCTTGCTCTGCGAGGGAATATCAAGCCAAGGGCAGAGGCCAGGACTTTCCATTTGTCCGGAAAACGGGGTGTAGCGCAGCCCGGTAGCGCGTACGGCTGGGGGCCGTGAGGTCGCAGGTTCAAGTCCTGTCACCCCGACCATAACTGAATGATTATATCCTTATGAAACAGAAACTTATTGCAAGAGCTATTATCAAACGCGATGGCCGCGTTCTTCTAGTAAGGAGAGCAACAGGTGCTGAGCCATTACTAGGCAAGTTTGAACTTCCAGGAGGTAAAGTTGAATTTGGTGAACATCCTGAAGTTGCTATACGCCGTGAGCTTGAAGAAGAGCTTGGAGTTGCAGCGGAAACCGTACAACTTTATGACATAGTCAGCCATTATGATAACGTCCGTTCTGATTGCCATCATGTTGTTGTTGTTTTTTTGGCAAGTATTCAAACTAATGAAGCAGCCATAAAGTTAAGCGAAGCACATGATAAATACCAATGGAAAAAGTTGTCTTCGATACAACTATCTGAGGTAACGGAATCAACTGAATTAGCACTTCGCTTGGGAGAGCTTGGTCAAGGAACAGGGGAGAACGACGAGTTTATTCAGCGTGACGATGATTCATCTACAACAAAGCATAAGCTTGTTGTATTTTCGGATGGTGGTTCTAGGGGTAATCCAGGTCCCTCTGCGACAGGTTATGTTGTACTTGATGCTAATGAATCTCTTATTGCAGAAGGCGGAGAATTCCTCGGCGTAACAACCAATAATCAGGCAGAATACCAAGCGGTGGCGCAAGCGCTGGAAGCAGCCCACAAGGTCGGTGGAAAGATTATTGATTTTAGAATGGACAGTCTGCTCGTCGTCAACCAGCTTAATGGCATTTATCAAATTAAAAATCGGGATCTGTGGCCCATTCATAATCGAATTAAGGAGCTTATCAAACAATTCGATAAAGTCTCGTTCCATCATGTAAAACGTGAATTCAATACCCATGCGGATGCGCTGGTTAATAAGATCCTTGACGAGCATTCTAGTAACTAGCGTTAGCACAACGAATCCAGTATAATTAGTAACCGTCAGAGGACTGAGTAATCGCTTGGCTTTGCTAAGAGGAAAGTCCGGGCAGCGAAGGACAAGACAGTTGCTAACGGCAACCGGAGGTGACTCTAGGGAAAGTGCCGCAGAAACAAAACCGCCCCCATTCTTAGGAAAGGGGGTAAGGGTGAAAAGAGTGGGGTAAGAGCCCACAGTCTTCCACGGTGACGTGATAAGAGTGGTAAACCCTGTCTGCTGCAAGGTGATTTACTAACTGCTTTTAGTAGCAGTGGTGGTCCGCTAGGTAAATCAACAATAAAACCGCTCGATTGTGCAGGCAACTGCACGACTAGATAGATGATTGCTCATGACAGAACCCGGCTTATAGGTGCTCTGATACATGAAAAAATCCCCGATTACTCGAGGATTTTTTCTTTTTAGCCTGAATGACTAGTCTATTTAAGGCTTTTTACGACACCTGCGAAAGCGGCAGGTTCATTTGCAGCTAATTCAGCAAGGACCTTGCGGTCAAGGGTGATGTTAGTGCTCTTTAGCCCAGCCATAAGTCGAGCGTACGTCGTACCATTTTCACGGGCTGCAGCGTTAATGCGTGTGATCCAAAGAGCGCGAAGATCACGCTTTTTGTTTCGGCGATCACGGTAAGCGTACTGCAATGCACGGATAACACCTTGTTTCGCAAGGCGGAATGATCGCGTGCGGTTGTGCTGCATACCTTTTGCGGCATCTAAAACTTTTTTATGCTTGCGTCGAGCAGCGACACCTCGTTTTACTCGCATACTATACTCCTAGTGCTCGTTTAAGGTTTTTAGCAATTGAACCGGTAATCTCTGATTTACCACCGATAACGCGTTTGCGTGACTGACTCTTCTTTGCAAGAAGGTGGCCACCAAAAGCTCGTCGTCGCATAAGCTTACCTGTGCTGGTACGCTTTATACGCTTCGCTGTGCCGCTATGTGTTTTAAGCTTTGGCATTATTGTTACTCCTTACTACTATGCTCAAATTTCGCCCTGCCATTTGAGGTTTTTGATCTACTACTGCAACATCGGATAGCTGTTCAATGATCTTTTCGAGAAGTTCATATCCAAGTTCTTGGTGAGCCATCTCACGACCTCTGAAGAACGCCATAATTTTTACTTTGTGACCTTCTGAAAGAAAAGTGCGGATTTTCTTAAGCTTGATTTCAAGATCGTGGGCACCGATCTTAAGTCCAAGGCGCATCTGCTTTACTTCCATCACCTTTGCACGCTTCTTGTTCCGCTGTAGTTCCTTCGTCTTTTGATACTGGTATTTACCCCAGTCGACTATCTTGGCAACAGGCGGAGTTGCATTTGGTGAAATCTCCACAAGGTCTAACCCTGCACGGTCGGCTTCTAAAAGTGCATCTGCCCGCGATAAAATCCCTAATTGGGTACCGTCGGGACCAATAACTCGCAATTCAGAGGCTCGAATGCCTCCATTTATGCGAACTGACTTGTTATTAATACTGAAGCTCCTTGCACGTAGCAGTTATATTAGATGTTGTTCGCATAAAATTTTATCAGATTAGACCGCTTTTAGCAACAGGGGTTATACACTATAGTTTCATTCGATACTGAAGAGCTTCGCTGATATGGGCAGAGGTGATTTCGGGACTTGATTCAATATCAGCGATCGTTTGTGCAACTTTTATGACTTTAAAGTAAGCCCTGGCCGATAGCTGTAGGCGGTCTGCGGCCACATTAATGAGCTCCTTTGCCCTCGGGTCAATCCGGAGATGCTGCTTAATGTCCTGATTGCTAAGTGTTGCGTTAGTCTTTGTCGATAAACCGTAGCGCTTCGCTTGTACGAGGCGCGCCTCCCTGACGGCCCTAGCTGCATCTTCTGTCGAGGACGTTTTATGGCCTTGATCCAAGAGCTTTTCGTGGTCGACGCGCGCTACATGGACGATCATGTCGATTCGGTCAAGGAGGGGCCCGGAAACCCGTTTCTGATACAGCATAATCTGGTGTGCACTGCAGGTGCATTCACGGGTTGGATCGCCGGCGAAACCACATGGGCAAGGGTTCTTTGTCGCAACAAGCATAAAACTTGCCGGGAAACTGAGGCGTTGATTGGCCCGCGAGATATGAACGATGCGGTCCTCCAATGGTTGTCGCAGTGATTCTAGCGAGGTACGCGGATATTCCGGTAGTTCGTCTAAAAATAAAACACCGTGATGAGCGAGGCTTATCTCGCCTGGCTGCGGCACGCGACCGCCGCCGACAAGGGAAATATAGCTAGCAGTGTGGTGTGGAGAGCGAAAAGGACGATGAGTAATAACGGAATCATCTGCCTCACCGGCAAGGCTATGAAGTTTAGTCACTGCAATAATTTCCTCGTTGCTGAGCTTGGGCAGTAATGACACAAGTGCTTTAGCGAGCATTGTTTTGCCTGCACCGGGTGGACCATCAAAGAGGATATTATGATGTCCAGCAGCAGCGATAATGAGGGCGCGTTTGGCCTGCTCTTGACCATAAATGTTGTCTAGATCTGTTGATGATATATTTACATCATGCTTATGCTTATAAGCTATAACAGGGGAGGGATGAGGAATTTCACCCTTCAAGAACAAGAAAAGTTCACGAAGATTACTTGTAGCTATAATGTCTACATTATCTATAAGCTGTGCCTGCTCACTATTGCTTACGGGAAGAAACAGTTCTTTGATGTTATTTTTACGTGCTATTTCAGCAATCGTTACA
>PJQJ01000031.1:7853-19043 GCA_002861585.1 Candidatus Saccharimonadota bacterium
CATAGTGATGGCTATTAAACCATTGATTGGATCAACACTCAATAAGTGGTATAATAAAAGTAGGTTTGGGGCTGACATAGCTTCGACGTTTGGACCTTTACAAGCTACTTCGCAAGTCGATCAACTGACGTAATCAGTTTTTATAACTGCAAAATCTTTTGCTAAGAGCGTTCCAAGTGTATTTGCGCAAGCATTTGCACCTGCTTACGCTCGCCAAGCTGCCTAATTAATTAGCGGCCATCGGTTGCTTGATGCTCGGATAGAGCATACCGGTGCCATACTTCATCCGGCTTGAATGGCTACTGTTCCATAGGGGTAGTCGTTGACATTTTACCTTTGGGCGTCGGATAGGCATTTTTGTTTGCCTTTTAGCCTGATGACGTAATTTTAAGACAGACTAAGCTTGTAGACGAGTAGTATGTAACCAGACGGACCGGGGTGCGATTCCCCGCAGCTCCACCAAAGAAAGTGCCCGACGTTGGATGTCGGGCTTTTTCTTTGTTTATAAATTGCCCTGTTAGCAATATTACAGCTTTTACCAAAACCATTGTTAAAATAGTTACATGATAAAACAGAGTATTAAAGGTGTTAATTTAGGTGGCTGGCTCGTTTTGGAGCGTTGGATTACACCAAGTATTTTTAGCGGGTGTAGTGCAACGGATGAGACGTCACTCTGTCGTGAGTTGGGTGCAGGGGCAAAAAAGAGGTTACGCACACACTTTGAAACGTATATAACTAAAGAAGATTTTATATGGCTTAAAGAAGCGGGCGTTTCTGCAGTGAGGATACCAGTCGGATACTGGATATTTGGTGACGAAGAACCCTATGTGGGTGCAATCGACGTTCTTGATAATGCTATGCGATGGGCAGCCGAAACCGGTATAAAAGTAATAATTGACCTTCATACGGCACCAGGCTCTCAAAACGGCTGGGATCATAGCGGCCTTGCTGGTGAGCCCGAATGGTTTAAGGACCAGAGCAGAATCGATAAAACCGTAGAAACAATAGATAGGATAGCAGCGCGATATCATACTGCCGTCAATCTCATTGGCATCGAACTGCTCAATGAGCCACGATGGGATGTTCCACTAGAAACCCTCGTAGGGTACTACAAGGCCGCATACGAGGCCGTACGCAGACATAGCCGTGAAGACGTTATGGTAATCGTTAGTGATGCTTTTCGACCGGCAGAGATGACGGTACGGCTTCAGGAATTTGAATGGTCAAACCTTGTTTTAGACTGTCATCTGTATCAAGTTTTCAGCCAAGAGGATAAATCGTTAACAACCGAGCAGCATATTGAAAAGACGTTTATTGAATGGAAGGGATTGCTTCAAGACCTGCAGCAGACAATTCCAGTTATTGTAGGAGAGTGGAGTATAGCACTGGATGAACAGTCGCTGAGCGAGCTAACACCACTCCAAAAAGAGGCGACGTACCGCGCTTATGCGGCAGCTCAAATGTATGTGTTTGAGAATGCGCATGGGTGGTTCTACTGGACGTACAAAACAGAAGGTGGGGGTAATTGGAGTTTTAAGCAGTCAATTACGCAGGGAAAATTGTTTCTGTAGACCCAGCAAAAAGAAAACAACCGCCTGCGAGAAGCGGTTGTTTTTAATTTTTTTCGCGTTTTTGTTTTTGTGCTCTTGTATAATTTTTTTATTCAAGAGCTACCCCTATAGTAGATCGCCAAAACGCTTGTGTCAACGATAATTTTCGCAATGTGCAATTCTTGTGGAAAACTAAATACGATGGCCTATATATAGTGTTGCTTCAACTCATTGGCACAGTAGGGTGGGTAGTAAGGGTATATATGGGATGAGAAACTTCAAGCAAATCGTACGGTGCATTATTCTACTTGGCTATGATTCTAAAAGGGTCGTATTTCTGCCATCTTAACTTACCAACAATAATGATAGGTATCCGAAAGGGTCTCGTGCATAAACAAGGGAACGCTACATTTTGAAATAAAGACAGCAAGTTATGGAAAGCCCACTTACATAGGAAGGATAGGGTAGCCATGCACTTGGAAAGAATCTTCATAATGCCCGATATATGTGTGATATTAAAACCGGCGAGTGCACCAAGCATACACTACGTATTGTTTTTTTCAGTCTTGGTAAGTAGCGGCAAGGTTAATGACTAATGTCAGCGTACATATGTTCCGAGGGAGGTTCAGCATACGCGGCGCATAGCCTAAATGTCTCTAGTTATTATTCTTAAGAATGTTGGTCTTAGCAATTTTTGTGATAATACATGGCGGGTCAACGTTTCGAAGCATCAATCATGCAAGAACGACGTTTGATTCCAGACAATACTGATTTTAAAAAAGTTCTGATTTTGTGGCTTAGCAAATGAGCATCGCGTAAATCATAAGGTGCGTAAACCATTGATTTTTTTAAAAGATATTTCAGCTGTTTATTAAAAAAATGATTTAGACATATCACCAGTAAGCATCAATTATCACGAATTTGAAGAATAATATTAGTTATAGAGACTATGAGTTTTGAATTTTATAAGTAATGCTTACAACACAAATTATATTAATTGTTGTAAATATAAAATATCATTCATCTGTTAAATATTCTAATAAGATTTTATTACAACAATTTAAGCATAATTATTATTGACTTTATCAACTATGAGTGCTATAACTTGAGTAAGCTTTTAAAACAAAAAAGCCGCAAGTTAAAAACAAAATGTTGACGGAAAAAATGGTAACTTTACCAAAACAAAAATATTTGTAGAGTTGCCAGTGCTCCGTCAATAGCTTCTATGCTAGATATGAAGCACTAAAACTATTCGACATATACCTATATGATTGAATGGTCGTACCTTTCCTATGCTCTCGTATGAGAGCGATCAGTCAGAGCCCTTGAGTGGCAGCGCCCCAATAGTTTATTTGTAGTGGCGGATTGCCGCTCGGGCTCCCATAAATTTCTCGTTATTCTTAATCTTTGTGAGGTTGAACATAGGCATAATGAAACGGTATTTGATACCACTCTTGCCGATACCCCTATTGGCGTTGATTCTTCTATTGATGAATCAAACAACGCCAGTCTCGATGGGACCGGCAGGTATTCTGTTGATGTTCAGCCTTATATATATTCTTTTTATTTCGATTTTTTTCAATCTTGTCATTGCAGGATCGAACATAGCTGTAAAATTTGGCACTTTAAGTCGTGATAATGAAATAAAGCCCTACAAAGCTTACTACTTCTCGTGCACGTTAGCGTGTTTTCCTGTGTTCATATTAGCAATAGTATCAATTGGTGAGCTGGGTATAGCCGATGTTATGCTAGTAGCCCTATTTGTCCTGCTCGCGAGCTTTTATGTAGCGCGCAAACTATAAATGGCTCCCCTGTAAAAAGGTTAAGTCTGTGCTATACTAGGAGCCATGGAACCACAGCTACCAGCACCACGCCCATCTCATGAAATGGGATCAATTTCCCGAGGAGGGGAAGTAGCTCCAGCGCCAGCTGTGAATGGAGGAGAGGTTGTCCCGCAACGACAGCCAGAGCAAGCCCCCCAGCAAGTCGAGCAACGTGAAACCGCACCTCAGGCAGGTGTAGGTGATCCAGCGTTTGCTGCGCCCCAGGCCCCACCGCCGTTGCCACCAGCCATTACACCGCAGCCTCAAGATATTACTGATCCTACACCTGTCGACGATAATCCAATTGTGGCAGCCGACGAAGACCTGATTGAAAAGGAGTGGGTGGAACGAGCTAAAAAAATCGTTGCAAGTACAAAAGACGATCCTTATCTTCAAGAAAAAGAAGTAAGCAAATTGCAGGCTGACTACTTGAAGAAGCGGTATGGAAAAGAAGTAAAGTTAACGACTGATTAACATTATGGTAAGTATCCTCATTGGACTATTCATTTTCATTGTCCTAGCTTCAGCGCTAGGCTCTTTTGCATATTGGCAGTACAAAAAGATTGTAAGAGAAGCAAAAAACTACGAGCGTGGACTAAAGATGGTGCCACTTCTTATCCATTTGCCTCCAACTAGTGACGATATCGAAACAGGGGGTCGTGATGAGCGCGATGTTACTGAAGAGGGTATTTCGCAGGCTCAGGTAATGTACAACATCATTGCTAGCACGGCGACGAAGGGATTTAAGTCAAAAGTATATGGTCAACGCCATATCTCTTTTGAGATCACAGCGCATAAGGGCCTAATTCATTATTATGTTGTTGTCCCAGTCACTCTGATAGAAGTGGTGCGCCAAGCAGTTGCTGCTGCTTATCCAGCTGCCCGCCTTGAAGAGGTAGAAGAGCACAATGTCTTTAGTAAAGTAGGCAAGATAACCGGAACGATCGGTGGTGAATTAACCCTCAAAAAAGAGTTTTCATATCCAATAGCAACATTTCAGGAGACAAAACGAGATGCAATGCGCGCACTCCTTAATGCTCTATCAGCTACGACTCGTGAAGATGGGGCCGCTATTCAAATTCTTGTACGTCCAGCGCCAGAAGGCTGGACGAAGAGAGCACTCGATAAGGCCTCCCATATACGCAAGGATAAGGGCAAGAAGAGCAATAATATCGGCTTTAAAGATGTGTTTGAGGCACTATGGAAGGCTCCGGAGAGTAAAGAGACAAAGCCCGAAGATAAGCAGCTCAGCTCTATTGAGCAAGCCACAGTAGACGCCATTGAGGATAAGACTCGCTACCCTGGTTATGAAATTCTCATCCGTGTTGTTGCTTCATCTAATACGGCCGCTCGTTCACAAACTGTACTTAAGAACGTTGTTGCGGCATTCTCGTTATTCGATGCGCCAAATAGAAATGGTTTTAAGTTCAGTCTTTCAAAAAATATGGATGAGTTTATTACATCGTTTATATTCCGTTTCTTCCCTCAGGAGATAAATCAGAATGTTCTAAATAGTGTTGAACTTGCAACAGTATTCCACCTACCAGATCAGAAAAACATATCTACCTCTCAGGTAGAGCGTCAGGCTTCAAAGCAAGTGGATGGCCCAAATCAGATGATGGATGAAGGAGTACTCCTTGGGTACAACGTTTATCGCGGTGTGAAAAAAGAGATACGCCTGGGTACTGGTGACCGTCGTCGTCATAGTTACATCATTGGTCAGACTGGAACAGGTAAGTCTGGTCTACTGGAAAACCTTGCTCTGCAAGATATGCTTGATGGTCGAGGATTTGCCTTTGTCGATCCACATGGTGATTCAGTGGAAAAGCTACTAGGTATGGTACCTAAGGAACGTGTAGAGGATGTCATCTACTTTAGTCCTGGCGACATGGATAATCCTGTTGGCCTAAACCTCTTTGAGTTTGATACGCCTGACCAACGCGACTTTTTAGTGCAAGAAGCCATTGCTATGCTCTATCGGCTATATGATCCAGGACATACTGGTATTATCGGTCCTCGATATGAACATTGGTTTCGAAATGCAGCCCTTACTATAATGAGCGATCCAAATGGAACTAGCTTCATTGATATTCCGCAGGTCTTTAATGATAACGATTTTGCAAAAGAAAAATTAAAATACGTTACTGATCAAACGGTATTAGATTTCTGGAACAAAGAGATGGCTCAGACGAGTGATTATCACAAGTCTGAGGTGCTCGGATGGTTCGTAAGTAAGTTTGGTGCATTCTTAAGTAACGAAATGATGCGTAATATCATTGGTCAAACCAAAAGTGGATTCAACCTCCGCGACATTATGGACAATAAAAAGATCTTGCTCGTTAACTTGTCTAAGGGTAAGACGGGTGAGCTGAACTCACAATTACTCGGTATGATATTTGTTATGAAGTTTCAGGCGGCAGCAATGGGCCGATCGAATATTCCAGAAGATGAGCGCGTTGATTTTAGTCTCTACGTTGATGAGTTCCAGAACTTTGCGACTGATTCCTTTGAAAATATTCTATCTGAGGCTCGTAAGTATCGCCTAAACCTTATTCTTGCCAACCAGTTTATGACACAGCTTACAGACAAGATCAGAGAAGCTATTATTGGTAACGTTGGTACAGTTGTGTCCGGACGTATTGGTACGACAGATGCAGAGCTCATGCAGAAGAAGTTCTCTCCAACATTCGATGCCGAAGATCTGACAAAACTGCCAAACTTCGAGACTGTTGCATCGGTCATGATCAATAATGTTCCATCTGCGCCATTTAGTATGTCGCTCATTCCACCGCTCGGAAAGCCTAATCCGCAACTTGCTGACGCACTTAAACGTCTCTCTGCTGCAAAATATGGTAAGCCGCGTGCTACTGTTGAGCAAGCTATCTTCTCTCGCTTGCGAGCGGGTGAAATTGCAAAAGAAGAACGCAAGAAAGCACTGCTCAGCGACCTAAAAACACCAGGTGCTACTAAGTCTACATCTAGTATAGGGGGAGCTCAATCGCCAGCTGGTAAATCATCCTCAGGCTCATCCTTCCTTGATGAGTGGCTAGCAAAGCGAAAACAGCTACAGCAACAGAAGGCACCAGCTGCTGCTGCGCCTCAGCAGGCAGTACCTGTCTCGAAGCCACCAAAAGCACCAACTCCTGTGCCTCCGGGCCCTGTAGCAGCCGTTCAACCAATTCCTCGGCCTACACCTATGACTAGTACATTCAATACAGTTTCACCAGTCGCACCAGCCTCTTTGGCCCCTGTCCCTAACGTAAGGTATGGGGCGTCGACGGCGATAACCGCGGCCCCAACTGCTAATGATGTACAGAAAGTGAATGCGGCCCTAGCAACGGTGACACAAGCGCCGGCAACAGGGGATAATTCAACACTAACGATCCCGCGCAGTAAGCAAGGTGCTGCGGGAGATGCTGCTTCAACTGGATCCAATATGGATGAGATATTTATTGATGTAAGGGGTAATCTACACCACCGGAGTGAACCAGCGGAGTAGGAAAGAGAAGGATGCCCGTAAAAAGAGCCCCGTTGAAGATTCAGCGGAGGCTCTTTTTTGTTGCTGTCATATGTGAATGAGAGTCGTTAGAGAGTTCGCTTGCCTGTAACCATAATACGAATATAGTCGTAAGCGATACCAATAATCCAACCTGCAATAAAAGCTGCAATAGTCTCGAATCCTGATAGACGGTATCCGAATGTTTTTGCTAAAAAGTAGACTGCCGCAACCAGAATAAATGCCATAAAACTACCGGTTAAGAGAGCGTTAGGACGCGCAAGTGTACTACCGATTGTATCACTTGTCTTCTCAACGACTGGGATATGTATGACCTTACTGAAGGTACGAGATGCGGCTGGCATCTCTGATTGAATATGAGTCATAGTCTTTTTGTAGCTTGCTTCTCGATCGCGTTTTGTTACGTCCTTCACCTGTCGTGACGGACCTGAGCCATCAAGTTGGGCATGTTTTCTCTCGCTTGGGGATTGCTCCTGCGAAAACAGTACCTCAATCTTTTTGCGCTCAACTGAAGCGCTAGCTTCACCTTTGTCGTGCTCAGGGCTGGTTGGGTTAGATAAGAGCTCTTTGCTTCTCTCTGCGGCGACATCAGAGATGCTCTCTAAGCCTCGTTCAGCACCTCCTTTAAATTGCTCAGGACTATTCATAAGACCTCCTTCTAGATTGTTCCAGCATTGAAGTCATGGCGTATAAGACGGACTTCTTTATTTAATTGACGAGTACGAGCGTAAAAGTAGGTGACAACCATAGCAATGCCGATTCCAAATGCAGCATTAGCACCTGGTCCAGTATGAGGTAGCTCTTTTACGGCACTCTCTACTACTTTAGCAGCAGGACACTCCACATTTAGCGTGGTGTTATTGCCAAACGAATTGCTCATAATACAGTCATATGAACCGGGTTCGCTAGTGCCTTGCGGAGTGGCAGGGACCGTACTTAGGACCTGTACGACAAATTTGCGAACATGCTTTTCGTTTGGCTGTAATGTGACGGTGCCCCAATTAAGAACTTTTGCCTTGTCATCGAATTGACCACCTGAAAGATTTTGTAAGGAGGCGTACTCTAGGACGTCGGCAAGTTCCTCCTTCATGTCAACAGTTGCAGGAGTGAGACCAGTATTCTCAGCATAAATAGAGTATTCTATTCTATCACCAGCCTTAGCTGTAGTGTTATTAGCATCATCTATATTCTGAGTTAAGTTTCGCACTTCCTTACCCTGGGCGATGACAGCTTCACAACGCTTATCCTTAATCCAAATTGATGCGTCTCCCGGACATGGTTGACACTCTGAGCTACTGGCGAGAAGACTAGGATTCAGAGGGCATTTAGCCGGTGGAACGACAGTAGTAGTAACAGTACACTGAGGACCAGTGATAACTCCTTGCGACGTTTTAATTGCAACGTCTATGGTATACGTACCTTCTTTGCCAAGATTGATCGCTTCAGTTTGAGCCTTGATGTCTTTTTGTGAAACTTCTTTCGTGGCTATGACTTTACCGGCAGCATCTTTAACGGTAAAGACATAACTTGATATTGTTGCGCCATTTGCAACGCGCGCTGAAGCGACGAAAGATGCTTTTGTACGATCAACTATTTGTGTCTTTAGGTTGATACATTCTGCGACTGGTGTCGGCGCTATACAATTGCCTGGAATTTTTGCTGAGCCAATCTGCAAGCTACTGTCGTTCCAGCCGGGTAGTGGTACCATAACGCCGAACACTTCTGTTGGGGAGGGAGAGCGTTTGTACTTTTCTGGTACAGCAATACTAAAGCCGTAACCCTTACCAGCTGGAGAATCAATAGTTGCATTGTCAGCTAGGACAGGACCGACGCGCTCACCTTTGCCAGGAGGGCCACCAAAGTAGACAAATACATTTGTTTTTACATTCGGATTACGAGCATCAAATGCATAGCCAGTAATCACATCACATGTTGCTTTAATGACTTTACCCTGAGGCGTTGCATTAGGTGTCTTTTGGGTAAAGAGATTTGCACAGTCTTTCGATATGGCGAACCAGCCAATTTTAGCGGAGTAACCGATATAAGCTTGATATGTCGAACCGTTTTGAATAGTATGCGCTTTACTATCGAAGCGCCAGAGAGGACGCGAAAAGACGGTAGAGCTCGCATCATTACTACGGGGAACAACGTGCTTAACCTCACCCTCTGCAGAGCTAAAGCGATGAACTCTACCCCAGGAGAGGATAGCGCCTGAACCGGTGCCGAATTGCTTTGAATTTACCGAACCCTCTTTCATTGCAGCTATTTCTTCGCGGGTAATACCGGCGTAGTCCATGATCTGCTTGTAGTCGCCCTGTCCGCGGGCGCTCTGATCATAAGCCGCTAGTACGTCATTCATAGAACGTACGCCACCACGAATAAAGTCTGAATCACTTGCAGCATTTGCAGGTTCCGGCGGGCTAAACACAGCTAAAGATTGCACGACAAGTGCAAGAGCAGTAAAGATTAGGCCAAGCCGACGAGTCGCCTCTTCCTTGCGTAAGCGACGGGCGTAGAAGCCTAGTTGCCCCACTAATGCCGGACTGAACGGCAAATTGGAGACTAATTTGCGAAACATGTTTTTGTTTTTTCTCCTTTGGACTTAAATTTAGCATAACAATTATGTTCAATGCAATAAGTTGCTTGAGTACAAATTGCCCGGTATAATAAAGAAGTTGTAAATACTGTCATCGAAAAGAGTGAGGGAATATGGCTAAACAAAAACCAACTGCTACTTATGACTCAAGCCAAATTCAAGTTCTTGAAGGTCTTGAGCCAGTTCGTAAGCGTCCGGGTATGTACATTGGTAGTACAGGCTACGAAGGTGTGCATCATTTAATAAAAGAAGTTGCAGATAACTGTATCGACGAAGCTATTGCTGGCCATGCTACGTATGTGGAAGTAGTACTACTGGCTGATGGTGGTGTTCGCGTATCGGATGATGGGCGTGGTATTCCTGTCGATATACACCCCAAGACGGGCAAGAGTACGCTTGAGACTGTTCTAACAGTCCTACATGCCGGAGGTAAGTTCGGAGGCGGGGGATACAAAGTATCTTCTGGTCTGCACGGTGTGGGCTCAAGTGTCGTTAATGCGCTCTCAACAAAACTGATTGCTGAAGTTCACAAAAACGGTAAGTTGTACCGACAGGAGTACGCAATCGGCGCCCCTCAGACCGACATCAAGGTTGTCGGCAAGAGTAATCGTACTGGTACGACCATTACGTTCTATCCAGATGCTACTATTTTTGAAACCGTAAAAATGGATTACAAGTGGGTATATGACTATCTTCGTCATCAGGCTTACTTAACAAAAGGAATTAAAGCTTCTGTCGTTGACGAACGAACGGGCGAGCGATACGCTTTTTACTTCGAAGGCGGCATCAAGGCCTACGTGAAGCATCTAAACATTGGTAAAGATGTTGTAGACGATGACATTTTTTACGTCGAACGACCGACTAATGACTGTATGGTTGAGGTGGCGATTCAATACAATGACACCTACTCAGAAACGGT
This sequence comes from Candidatus Saccharimonadota bacterium, assembly GCA_002861585.1. Classification (GTDB taxonomy): domain Bacteria; phylum Patescibacteriota; class Saccharimonadia; order Saccharimonadales; family Saccharimonadaceae. The sequence goes on from PJQJ01000031.1 coordinate 18,259, forward strand.
AAAAGCCTTCGCTAATAACGTCTACAACCCAGATGGTGGTAGTCACCTTGTTGGGTTCCGTACTGCTCTAACGCGTGTCATCAACGAATATGCCCGTAAAACGAGTCTTCTAAAGGAAAAAGAAGAGAATCTTACCGGTGATGATATCCGCGAGGGGCTTACGGCCGTTATCCTGGTAAAGCTTCCTGATCCTCAGTTTGAAGGTCAGACAAAAAACAAGCTGGGTAATCCCGAGATGCGACGTTATGTTGAGCAGGTAATGAACGAATACTTTGCGTACTACTTAGATGAGCATCCTGCGGTCGCAAAAAAGATTGTTGGTAAGGCACTGCTTGCTGCTCGAGCCCGCAAGGCTGCCCGTGCAGCCCGTGAAAACGTTATCCGAAAGGGTGCACTTGATGGACTTAGTCTTCCGGGCAAGTTGGCTGACTGTTCTAGCAAAGATCCAAAAGATTCAGAAATCTATATCGTAGAGGGTGATTCAGCCGGTGGCTCAGCCAAGAGTGGTCGCGACAGTAAGACGCAGGCTATCTTGCCACTTCGAGGTAAGGTGCTCAATGTTGAGCGTGCTCGTCTCGATAAGATGCTAGCTAATAATGAAATTGTTAGTCTTATCAAAGCATTGGGCGTTGGTATTGATGAGCAGTTTGATATAAAGGGGTTGCGATACGGCCGTATTATTATCATGACCGATGCCGATGTTGATGGAAGCCACATCTCAACGCTGCTTATGACCTTCTTCTTCCGCTATATGCGTGATGTTGTTGATGGTGGACATATCTATC
>PJQJ01000031.1:19206-24823 GCA_002861585.1 Candidatus Saccharimonadota bacterium
AATTTCGCGCTTTAAAGGTTTAGGCGAGATGGACGCGGATCAGTTATGGGAGACAACCATGAACCCTGAAAACCGTGTGTTAGTACAGGTAAAAGTTGAAGACGCGGAACGTGCTGATGCAATTTTTACAAAGCTTATGGGAGACGAAGTGGAGCTTCGCAAGAACTTTATTCAGACACACGCCAAATTCATTAATACCGAGGACTTAGATATCTAGTTATGGACGACGAACAGAAGAACCCGCTCGCGGGTGAACTTATAGAACAAACCCACTCACGTAGCCTGGAGCTGCGAACTGTTGAAAATATCATGGAAGACAGCTTCTTGCGCTACTCGATGAGCGTTATTATTGAGCGCGCCCTGCCGGATGTCCGTGACGGACTAAAGCCGGTGCATCGCCGTATTCTGTTTTCTATGAACCAAAATGGCAACCGATCGAATGCAAAGTTCGTGAAGAGTGCACGTATTATTGGTGATGTAATGGGTAAGTATCACCCGCATGGTGATACTGCTATCTATGACTCAATGGTGCGTATGGCACAGGACTGGTCTATGCGCTACATGCTCGTACAGGGTCAGGGTAACTTCGGCTCAATGGACGGTGATCCGCCAGCGGCGCATCGTTATACTGAGGCCCGCCTAAACCGTCATGCCGAAGAACTTCTCTCGGATATCGATAAGGATACAGTTAATTTTCGTGATAACTTTGATGGATCAGAGCGTGAGCCAACCGTTTTGCCGGCGAAGCTGCCAAACCTCTTACTAAATGGGCAGATCGGTATTGCTGTAGGAATGGCAACGAATATTCCACCGCACAATCTCGGTGAACTTGTCGATGCAACGGTCCATCTTATTGATAATCCAGAAACAACCACTATTGAGGATTTGTTGAAATACGTTAAGGGTCCAGATTTTCCAACCGGTGGAATTGTTTATGGCGGTGATGGTTTGCGTCAAGCCTATGCAACCGGCCGTGGCGGTATTGTTATTCGCGCAGTCGCAAATATCGAAGAGACCAAGAAGGGACGTCATCAGATTATTATCACGGAGATGCCGTATGCTGTTAATAAAGCAACACTTATTGAGCGTATCGCTGATCTTGTAAAAGAGAAAAAGATTACTGGTATTAGTGATCTCCGTGATGAAAGTGCCCGTGGAAACGTTCGAGTTGTTATTGATCTTAAGAAAGATTCATATCCTAAGAAGGTCCTCAATCAGCTCTACAAGCTAACAGCTCTGCAGACGAGCTTTCACTACAACATGCTTGCCCTGGTAGATGGTATTCAACCGCGTGTCTTAGGACTTGAGGATATGCTTAATGAGTACCTAAAGCATCGCCGAGTTGTTGTGCGTCGGCGTACGGAATATGAACTTAGAAAAGCAAAAGACCGCGCCCATATCCTTGAAGGTTATAAGATTGCACTTGATAACATTGATGAAGTTATCCGTATCATTCGTGCCAGTAGTAACAGTGATGAAGCTGCTCGTAATCTTATTGCATCGTTTAGCCTTAGTGATATTCAAGCTCGCTCCATTCTTGCCTTGCCGCTACGTACCCTTACAGGGCTAGAGCGTCAGAAGATTGAAGATGAGTTGGCCCAGCTTAGGAAATTGATTCAGGAGTTGGAAGAGATCCTAGCAAGTGAAGCTCGCATTTTGAGCATTATTCGCGATGAGCTTCTTGAGATGAGAGAGAAGTATGGTGATGAGCGCCGGACCAAGATAATTGGTCAAGAGCTTGGAAAATTTAGCGACGAGGAACTGATACCCGACGAAGATGTAGTAGTTGTTATGACAACGGAAAACTATATCAAACGAACACTAGTAAGCGAGTATCGCCGTCAAAACAGGGGTGGAAAAGGTAAGAGGGGCATTACCACTAAAGAGGACGATGTCATTGAACATCTCGTAACCGCAAGTACGCATGACTGGCTGCTCTTCTTTACAAACAAGGGGCGTGCGTTCCGCCTAAAGACTCATGAAGTTCCTGCTGCAAGTCTGACTTCGAAGGGTGTTGCTGTGGTGAATCTCCTGCAGCTACAGCCTGAAGAGGTAGTCACCTCTATCATTAGAGTCATGAAGGACCACGACCAGGAGGGCTTCATGTTTATGACGACGACACAGGGAGTTGTTAAAAAGACTCCAATTGCTGATTACAATAACATTCGTACTAGTGGCCTTATCGCTATCAAGCTTGATGATGGTGATGAGCTCCGATGGATTCAGATGAGTTGCGGAGAGGATGAAATTATCATTTCAACCGCGCTTGGGCAAGCAATTCGATTCAGTGAAAATGACGTGCGTCCTATGGGTCGTTCCGCTCGTGGTGTTCGCGGTATCCGCTTGCGTCCAAAAGACAGAGTTGTCGGCATGGACCTTGCTCGCGAGGACCGCAAACTACTTGTTATGAGCAAGAATGGTTACGGTAAGCTAACAAAAGTATCGAACTTCCCAACGCATAAGCGTGGTGGTGTTGGTATCAAGGCGGCGGTCGTGAATGCAAAGACCGGTGATCTCGTAACAGTACGAGCGCTCGATCCTAAGGCGGACGAGGTTCTTATGATCTCATCGCAGGGTCAGGCTATACGAATTGCCCTTAACGATATCCCATCGCTAGGTCGTACGACGCAAGGTGTTCGGGTAATGCGCCTCAATGGCAGCGATACCGTTGCTTCTCTTGGTATCATTTTAGAACAAGAGAAAGAGCAACTAATCGCTGTCGGCGTCGATACTGACAGTGAAGAGGACTAGAGTAGATGAGCCCATATCTTCTTGCTCCACTGCTTGGCTGGGCCTTGGCGCAAACCGTGAAGTATCTGGTCTTTGTCGCTAAGACAAAGAATCCAAAAGACATGAGTTTCTTTTTGCAATCAGGTAATATGCCAAGCGTCCACACAGCAGCAGTGGTTGCACTAATAATGGCAATAGCACTGGAACAGGGGACTGATACCCCTGTTTTTGCTCTTTCCCTCGTATTCGGTATCATCATTGCTTATGATGCGATGCAGGTGCGACGTGCTGCTGGCGAACAGGGGTTAGCTGTGCGTCAACTCCTTGAAAAAGCTGGTCTGACTCTTAAGCCGTACCACGCTTTGGGACACAAACCGGTAGAAGTACTTATCGGTGCTGCAATCGGTATAATAGCGGCTATTATTTCGTTGTCATTTTGATTACGAGATTTTCCAGAAAAACCGTTGACATGGTGCTGCTGGTTGAGTAAGATGGGTAACAGTCTGACGTGCATCAGTGCGCAGGTGAGAGTGAACATTAACAGTTTGGCAGTGCAAAACAACGTCAAGTCAAAAAACGATGTCGATTAATTTCGCGTCACTTTATGGAGAGTTTGATCCTGGCTCAGGATGAACGCTGGCGGCGTGCCTAATACATGCAAGTCGTGCGGTAACAGGCCCTTCGGGGTGCTGACGAGCGGCGGACGGGTGAGTAACGCGTAGGAATGTACCCCAAAGTGAGGGATAACTGCCCGAAAGGGTAGCTAATACCGCATATGGTCTTCGGATTAAAGCTATTAGCGCTTTGGGAACAGCCTGCGTAAGATTAGCTAGTTGGTGAGGTAATGGCTCACCAAGGCGACGATCTTTAGCTGGTCTGAGAGGATGATCAGCCACACTGGAACTGAGACACGGTCCAGACTCCTACGGGAGGCAGCAGTAAGGAATCTTCCACAATGGGCGAAAGCCTGATGGAGCAACGCCGCGTGCAGGATGAAGGCCTTCGGGTCGTAAACTGCTTTTCTATGCGAAGAATATGACGGTAACATAGGAATAAGGAACGGCTAACTACGTGCCAGCAGCCGCGGTCATACGTAGGTTCCAAGCGTTATCCGGAGTGACTGGGCGTAAAGAGTTGCGTAGGCGGAATGTTAAGCAGATAGTGAAATCGAGTGGCTCAACCATCTTCGGCTATTATCTGAACTGGCATTCTCGAGAGTAGTAGAGGTACCTGGAATTCCCTGTGTAGCGGTGAAATGCGTAGATATAGGGAGGAACACCAATGGCGTAGGCAGGGTACTAGACTATTTCTGACGCTGAGGCACGAAAGCGTGGGGAGCGAACCGGATTAGATACCCGGGTAGTCCACGCCGTAAACGATGGGTGCTAGCTGTTGGAGGTATCGACCCCTTCAGTAGCGAAGCTAACGCGTTAAGCACCCCGCCTGTGGAGTACGGTCGCAAGACTAAAACATAAAGGAATTGACGGGGACCCGCACAAGCGGTGGATCATGTTCTTTAATTCGATGGTAAGCGAAGAACCTTACCAGGGCTTGACATCCTTGGAATTTTGTCGAAAGACGAGAGTGCCCTTGGGAACCAAGTGACAGGTGATGCATGGCCGTCGTCAGCTCGTGTCGTGAGATGTTTGGTTAAGTCCATCAACGAGCGCAACCCTTATGAATAGTTGGATTTTTCTATTCAGACTGCCCCGGTAACGGGGAGGAAGGGGGGGATGATGTCAGGTCAGTATTTCCCTTACGCCCTGGGCTAGAAACGTGATACAATGGCCGGTACAATGAGCAGCCAAGCAGCAATGCGGAGCAAATCTCATCAAAGCCGGTCTCAGTTCGGATAACAGGCTGAAACTCGCCTGTTTGAAGCTGGAATCGCTAGTAATCGCAGGTCAGCACACTGCGGTGAATACGTTCCCGGGTCTTGTACACACCGCCCGTCAAACCATGAAAGTCACCAACACCCGAAGTCTGAACTTGATTCGGCCTAAGGTGGGGGGGATGATTGGGGTTAAGTCGTAACAAGGTATCCGTACCGGAAGGTGCGGATGGATTACCTCCTTTCTAGGGAGTTACGCCAGCTTTGCGAGAAATCCTTAGCTGTAGCGAGGTCGGTCATATTACTGTGTTGGGATCTGTACAGTAATTTTAGTCCCTTCGGGGACATGACTCATTTCTCAAAACCGACTGACGTTGGATTGCACTGTTAAGCTGTTAAACACTAAAAAACCGCCCATAAGGGTGGTTTTTTAGTTATTGTTGGGTTAACATACCATTAAATCACTGCATGGTACCTGTTATTGTCGGTACATACGGTGTTTGAAACCTATTTTTTAAGCAGTCGATAGCCTTTAACGGTCGAGCCGACCGCAAGCGCCACACCGAAAACAGCAAGACTTGCTGCATGGATAAGACCGTTATCCTGCTCTAGCATCTGCACTGCAACGGCGAGGCAGCCGAGGCCGACCAGTAGGACGACAATAGATAACGTAAGGGTATCGCGGTCTGATTGTTTTTTAGTAGATCTACTCATAAAAAGAGTATAACATCGTTGGCACCTCTTGTTATACGGGTAAAAGTACGTTACAATAGCGTTTGTTCTTGACGTGGGGCGTTAGCTCAGTTGGCTAGAGCACCTGCTTTGCAAGCAGGGGGTCCGGGGTTCGAGTCCCCGACGCTCCACCACATTTGATAATTTAAAACCACCACTTAATCGTGGGCGATTAGCTCAGCTGGTTAGAGCGCGTCACTGATAATGACGAGGTCGGAGGTTCAAGTCCCTCATCGCCCACCATTGAATGGTGGTTTTTTATTTCTTGCAGACTATACTCTAGGTGAGATAACTATAGATAAATACGATGCTTAAATTCTTCTA
>PJQJ01000033.1 GCA_002861585.1 Candidatus Saccharimonadota bacterium
ACTTGCATAAATAGCACTAATTAGGTACTATTTATTACTGTTACCCTATCAGGGCGCTTAGCTCAGTTGGCTAGAGCACCTCGTTTACACCGAGGGGGTCGGGGGTTCGAGCCCCTCAGCGCCCACCACGAAAAAACCAGACTTTATATGGTCTGGTTTTTTCGTGGTTAGATACAATGCAATTATAACCATTAGCTACTTGCATTGCAGCTCTTCGCGCCTCATACTAATGGCAAAAGAAGGGCATCTTCTTAAGAAGCCGTTTTAAAGCCGGCTTAAATATCGCTAACTTATCGGGGGGAATAATACATTAATGGCCTGGACGTATTATCTAGCACCAACTGCTCAAGGAACTGGTGACGGCAGTAGCGCTGCTAACGCTGCATCTGCAAGTGGAGCTAAAATTGTTGCAAAATTACGCGAATGGAATACAGCTCTAAAAGCCTCACCAAAAGAGCGAGGACTTAACGTTGCATGGAGTCATCCGGTTATGACAGGCGGAACACTAAATGGTCAACCGGCTAGTGCATCAAACCCAATCGTTCCCGGAAAAGTTGTCGAGGGCGATAAGATACTACAAGTTAAAAACGCACATGCTGTCCTAGCTGGGCGTATCATGCTTCGTAGTGACTTGGGTCGCTACAATACAGGAAGTACATTGTGGTGCACGATGACAGCTGATTGTAGTGGTATTTTTGGCGAAGGTACGTCGGAATCTCCTCATCGTATGTTATGGATTGGTGCCTGTAATTCATCAGGCGTACCAATGAATGATAATGGTGGTATTGTTGAAACGACCTCAACTCCTGTCAGTGCAAAAGCTGGTACTGCAGCAGATTGGGCAAATTCAGCTAATTATGACACGACAACCGGAAACTGGAAGGGTTCAATTGTTACTAAAAACCACGTCGTAGATTGCCAACTACCAGCAACGGGTCGAGCAGTTATCGTCGGAACTCGTGATACCGATAAGCGACCAAACCGTAAAGACTACCAGTTGATTGTGAATGGGTCAAATCGCGCAATGTATAACCCTAATAGTACAGCTGCAAATCCTATCTATCTGCAAGCTGATGGCGAGACCCCGTATCTCGGTGACCAGGGCGACATGTTCCATATGCCAACAAAGACATGGGTAGACCGTAACGGCGATAGCGGATTTTCCCTTGGCGGCTCGTGCTTTAAGTTGGGCTCAAGCCTTATCGTCTTTCAGGGGCTTGAATTTAGGCAGTGGAAAGCTCCTTTTGATCTTAGTCAAAAAATTGCCCATTCTTTTGTTCAATTCAAAGATATCTATACCGACAACACGACCTATGTTATTTGGCCGGAGGCACAGAGCCGATCGGCTGGTATAAATGCCCGTGATTATTATTTAGAGCGCGTTGAAAACGTAGCATGGTCAAATAAGGCGTATGGTATGGGTGGTGGTTGTTACCGTTGGTATGTTCACAATATTCGTCAGCGTGGCGAATTTGTTGTAGGAGATTCCTATAAGTGTGGATTCTCAGCCGTCGGCCCGCATGATGCTGGCCCACTCTTTATTGAAAATTTTGTTGGAACCGATTACTGGGATGCAATTCCTGTCCTGCGCTCTGATGGTACGTATGATTTAGGAAAGTACTTCCAGGGTGAATGTGCTGATTACGAATGCTATAACCTGCAGGTCATTAATTTCAAAATTGATCTTTGTGGAGATGGTGGTTTTGATACAAAAGCTCGTACTCGTTGGCGAGGATACGCGCCCATCTATCAAGCTAACGGGCTTATTACACGGGCAAAGCGAGCGGATCGTCTCTGGTATCCAGAGGACGATTTACCTGATGGCGCTCAGAATCGTTTCAATAAATCTGTTCTTAGGGATGTCACGCTGCAAGATATTCGTCAGATTGGTATTTATGCACCAACAAACGCCAACCACCACCGTATAGTCGATTGGGACAACAGTAGAAGTGGATTTGCTAATTTTGATTATCGATTATTTACGTCTAAAGAATGGGAAGCAATCCGGCACGAAGCTGACGTGCCAACCCAAGGATCGCGCGGTAATATTACTGTTTTAATGTGGCAGATGCTTGATCGACGCATCGCTGGCAGTACTGCTGTTAATGCTATAAACAACTCCGTTACTGGGTTACCGGTAATCGAGCCCTTCCGTAAGCAAGTGCGGATCCTCCGTAATCCTCGGCCAAAAACGCATTTCCTCATGGCAGTCAATGGCGTCACTCATGATCCGGATAGCGCCGCACCGATACCGCTAGCTGACACCGCTAACTTATCAATTCCTGGTATGGCGGGTATGGCACGAGTATACTCGAACAAGGCAGATGCTGTACTGACGGTTTCTGGCGAAGGCGCGACATTTAAACGGCGTAATCCGCAAATCGACTTCGATCAGATTGACTTAATGCCGTGGCTAATGCACGTCGAATCGCAGACCATAACGAATGTTACCGACGGATCTCCTCTACTAATCTGGCCTGGAGGTGCTGGTCGGGTTATCCAACCAACATCTGCAGAGCGGCCAGTATTTCGGACGACCGGGACTTTACTTGCGAACTCACACCCAGCAGTTCAGTTTGATGGTGTTGATGACAACTTTGACCTTCCGTCTATATCCACCAATAGAGCGCAGACTCTCTTTGCGGTCGTGCGCTCAGATGCCTGGAGTGCAACTGATATACTACTCGGCTGCGACTCTACAAAAGGTGGTCTCACCCTCAGTGTTACCGGTACGGGCACAAAAGTAACGCTCTCTTCTGAAGGAGTTGGAACAATCGGTAGTACGGCTACAATTCCAAAGTTAACAGGCTATAACGTTATCGCTGCTTCATACGCTAATCCTGGTGCATGGTATATTAGTGTCAGTACTGCGAACGATACAAACGGTACTGCTGGATACACTGCAAGTGGAACATCAACAGTCGTACTCTACGATCCTGATCTTGGAAGCGTCCGCAGAAGGATTGGTGCAGGTGTTACAGGATATTACTTTGCCGGAGGAATTGTTGCTGCATTTCAATCTAGCCGTGTCTTAACCGTAACGCAGCGCGATTTGGTGATTAAAGGACTGCTACAAAAGTATGTCTTACCACCGGCTTAATCTGACTAAAAAAGAAAGTTATCTAAAAGGAGATCACCAATGCTAGATCAACAAAGCTCAAACGTTGTCTTCGCCTACGTCGATCAAGGGCCTCACGGGGGACTCTACGAGCTGTATGTTAATACAACCCTTACAGAGGAAACTACTTCAACTCCTACGACTCATCACCAGGCTTTTAGTGGCGAATTGGTACCAATTGAGCAGGTAATTTACTACATCGAAGGAAAGAGAGCAGTCCGCCGCTCAGCCTAATCAGCAGGAAAGTCTCATAGGAGCAGGGCTTGATTGGGAAGCGCTTTAAAAAGGGTCATTTTTCTGATATAATGACCTCTAATGAGGACGCCCGTTAAGAGACCGGGCTTATTTTTATGATTGACGCATCGAAGATTAGAAATATAGCAATTATTGCACATGTTGACCACGGTAAGACGACGCTTGTCGATGGCCTCCTAAAACAGAGTAATACGTTTCGTGAAAACCAGGCCGAAATGAGCCAGGATCTTATTATGGATAGTGGTGATCAGGAGCGTGAGCGTGGTATTACCATCACGGCCAAGCAGACTACTGTCTACTGGAATGACTATAAGATTAATATTATCGATACTCCAGGTCACGCCGACTTTTCGGGTGAGGTTGAACGAACACTTAATATGGCCGACGGTGTTCTGCTTATTGTCGATGCTCAAGAAGGTCCAATGCCACAGACTAAGTTCGTCCTTAGTAAGGCACTTGGCCTTGGTCTGAAGCCAGTCGTCGTCATCAACAAAATTGACAAGCCTTCACGCCGCATTAGTGAAGTGGAAGACGAAGTATCTGACCTGTTTTTAGAGCTCGCAGTCGATGAGTCACAGTTGCACTATCCAGTCTATTTTGCGATTGGTCGCGATGGGAAAGCATGGAAGAGTATTCCAACTGATCCAAGCGAACCTGCTGACTTAACGCCTATCTTTGAATCAATTACACAAGAAATCCCAGCTCCTAGCGTTGCTGGTGACCAACCGCTACAGCTGCTTGTTACTGCCCTTCAGTATGACAGTTTCCTTGGTAAGTATGCCATTGGACGTATTAGTCGCGGCTCAGTAAAGAAAAACCTGCCAGTTATGTTAATGCGTGCTAACGGTGAGCAGGTTGCATCAAAAATCGAAAAAGTATTTACTAACCGTGGTCTAGTAAAAGAAGAAGTCGAAAGCGCGATTGCAGGTGATATTGTTGCCGTAACGGGAATCGCTCAAGCGCATATTGGGGACACAATCGCTGATAAAGAACAGCCAGAAGCACTGCCTGTTATCGAAGTTGAAGCACCAACGCTTAGTATGTACCTTGGTCCTAACACCAGCCCACTGAAAGGGCGTGAAGGTGAGTCTACAACCAGCCGTCAAATTGGAGATCGTCTGCAAAAAGAGCTCGAAACTAATGTGTCACTCCGCGTTCGCGATGAAGGTATCGGTTTCGTTGTATCGGGTCGTGGTGAGCTGCACCTAAGTGTTCTTATTGAAACGCTCCGTCGTGAAGGTTTTGAATTTGAAGTTGGTCGTCCGCAAGTGGTTACCATCGAGCAAGACGGAGTTACTATGGAACCTGTCGAGGAACTGCTTGTAGAGGTTGGGAGCGAATTCGTTGGAACTGTCAGCCAAGAGCTTGGTCAGCGTCGTGCAGAGATGAAAAAACAAGAGACAACCACCCAAGGTACGACACGTATCACGTATATTCTGCCAACCCGTGCTCTTATTGGTCTTCGTAACCTTCTGCTAACAGCTACGAAGGGTACTGTTATCATGCACAGCCTGCCGCACGGCTATCAACCGCTTGGTTCAAAGCTGCAAAAGATACGTAACGGTGCGCTTATTGCAACCGAAGCTGGTACGACCACCCCTTACGCACTGCAAAATTCAGAATCACGCGGGCGCCTATTCGTTGGACCTGGTATTACTGTTTACCAAGGTATGATCGTTGGCGAGTACAATCGTAATGATGATCTTGATATTAATGTCTGTCGTGCCAAACAGCTGACTAATATGCGAAGTAGTTCATCTGATGGAACAGTACAGCTGACTCCACACACTCAGTTAAGTCTTGAGCAAAGCTTGGACTTTATCGAAGATGATGAGCTGCTAGAGGTGACTCCTAAGAATCTTCGCCTACGAAAACGATACCTTGATCCGAACGAGCGCAAGCGTCACGCCAAAAAATAGAGTTTTGATACTCAGCTATTCTGAAAGAGGCACCCTACCATAGGGAGCCTCTTTTTGATTGATAAATAAAAAATAACACACCTCCTTTGGTGTGCTTCGTAATCTAAGTTTTGCTGTTCGGACGGGGGTGGCGTGTGGGCCACCCCCGTCCGAAGAGACTTCAGCGAGGAGCGTCGTAGCTCAGCTCTCCGCTAGAAGCGGATCGTCCGCGGCGTGCTGACGACCGAGACCGAAGCGGCACCATCCGGACCGCTCGCATCGATGGTGCAAGTGGCCCGCCAGGTGTGGGTGCCGCCGATGGCGGCTGCCCACGGCTCAGCCTCGGCGTACTGGTTGCCGTCCAGGATGCCCGGCCTGCCGCGAGTGTCCCAGTAGATCTGGTTCACCCAGCCGTCGGGCCGCCAGCGCCGGACCTTCCAGACCCGCTTGACCTGCTTGAGCTGGATGGTGCAGACGCCGTTGATCTTGCTCACGCTGCGCCGGTTGGCCCTGACGTCGACGTTCGCGATGACCCGCCAGTCGTGCAGTACCGGTGGCCGAACGTTGTGGACGACGACTCCGGATGCGACCTGTCCCCCACGCGGCGAATGTGCATCGGCCGGCGGGGCCATCACGACGCTGGGCAGCACGGCGGCAAGCAGTGCGACCAGTGCCATGATGAGACGCCGAGTGGTTGTGGTGAGAGCTAGGGACATGTTCTGCTTTGCTCCTGTTCTGTGACGTACGGTCAAAGAGTTACGGTATTACAGCAGTAGTCTTGCTCTAACTCCTCCTTGAAGCCGATGTGAATGTACTC
>PJQJ01000016.1:0-6783 GCA_002861585.1 Candidatus Saccharimonadota bacterium
CCAGGGCTTGCTCGACGAGCGCACCAACTTGCTTCGGGGAGAAAGTTGCTTTCACTTCGTATTTATAAGCACCAAGACTATAGGCTTCTCGTATAGATTCTTCGGTTTGCATATTGCTAAACACAACAACTTTAACAAATGGATGTTTGTTGATAACGTCGTATCGGCGCAAAAATTCGAGACCACCCATCTTCGGCATATTAAGATCTAACAGGATCAAATTTGGTTCTTCAGCTTCTGCCTTTTGTAGCCCCTCTTCACCATCATGAGCTCGTATAACAGTGTGACCAGATTGTTCAAAAATAATATTGTACGTTAGCTCGAGTCGTGTGTCGTCTTCAATGATGAGTATTTTAGCCATGTGCGATGTCCCCTTGTTTTCGTTTAGGTAATTTTACAATAAAACATGATCCCTTGCGATGCTCTGATTCAACCGATATTTCACCCTGATGCATATCAATGATTTTTTTAGCAAAAAAGAGCCCCAATCCTGTTCCTTGTATACCTGAACTCTCTGCATCAGATAGGCGTAAAAACTTCTGAAATAGCTTGGACTGCTCTTCCTTGGCCATACCGCGGCCGTTGTCTTTAACTCGTATGATGACATCGGTATTCGTCTGCTCAACGATAACCTGAATAGTACCTTTAGCATCAGTGTATTTGATCGCATTGCTAATAAGATTCTCGATTACCATGCTAATCTTTGTACTATCAATTGCAGCAATGCAGTGTTTGACTGGACTCTCTAACGTTAGCGACTGCGACTTATCTTTAGCGGATAGCTTAAATTGATCGATTGCCCTTTGAGCAAGCGTCACGACGTCACTATCAGTCTGCTCAAGCTGCATCTTTCCTGATTCGATTCGAGCAATTGTGAGGATGCTCTCAACTATATCTATCTGCTCTTGATTACTATCGTACGCGCCTTTAATGAGCTGATGTTGCTTAGGAGTTACAGGGCCAACAAAGTCTTCTAGAATAAGACCCAAGTACTGCTTTACGACAGTAGCTGGTGTACGAAGCTGATGAGACACAATGGAGATAAAGTCATTCTTTGTTTCATCAAGCTCACTCACCTGCTCTGCCATCGTGTTAAGAGTATGAGCAAGATAGCCGACTTCATCGTGACTATTTATAGTGTTTCTAGCTTTTAGATTACCCCTACCGATCTCCTCGGCCATAGTGGTTAACTGTTTCAGAGGCTTTGTTATCGCTCTTACCAGCATAAACATTGCAATAACCGACAGCAACAAGAGCGGCAAGACGACTTGGATGAGACGTGACTTTGTTTCGTTGATCGTCTGCTGTGTCTGCAGCAGTGAAGCGTGGTTGGCTCTCTTTTCGATGACGATTATCTCATCTAAATACGTATGTGCCTGTTCATCAAGTTCCCGACGAGTCTGCCGTAATTCACGGATGATATTCGCAGAAGCATTGTTTTGAACGGACAAGATAAGTTCTTGGGCTGTTTGGCGCCTAGCTGGCAAGATTTCTTCGTATTTCGATAGATAGTTCAAAACCTCTGGAATACGACTTAATTCTCGGAGTGATTGACGGCTCTGATCAGCTTCCGCACGTAACTGAGCGATACGTGTTAGGAGGGCTGGATCTTTCGTATCGACGTAGTTTTGCAAACTGATTGTAATTTCGAGTGCCTCTACATCGAGTTCTTCGGCGGCTTCTGCGGCTCGAACAATACGATCACGCTCTGCTGCTGCATTTTCTATCCTCGAGAATGACTGAAAACCATAGCCAGTCAATAGCAGCATCACACCTATAGCGAGGCCAAGTGTCAAATAAATTCTTTTACGAAGCGTAAGATTAAAGTTGTTTTTTATGTTTGACATACTATTTCTGAGCTAATAGTACCATACCGGTTATGGCTAATTTATAAAACAAAAGAGACTTTGCTACTATTGATAATATGGAACGCATTCTGACACTGACCGACCAAGAATTGAATGATTCAATAGATACTGCTAATTATCGACAGCGCCGCGCCGCTCGGGCAGTGCTTTTCGATGAACGAGGAGCAGTGGCTCTCATGTACGCTCGTAATATCGGTTTTTACAAATTACCTGGTGGAGGGATCGATTCTGGTGAAGAGATTCTTGATGCACTGCACAGAGAACTGCTCGAGGAGACCGGTTGTAATGCTGAAGTGGTAGCTGAACTTGGTGAGATATTTGAACACAGGTCATTTGAAAGGATGCAGCAAACATCCTACTGCTACCTAGCGAAAATAGTTGGCGAAAAAGGCACCCCGACTCTAACAAAGAGCGAAATAAGGGACGGATTCGAAGTGCATTGGTTCGATAATATAGATGAGGCCATTGAAAGAGTTGAAAAGACGTCAGCTCGAGCCGATCAGGTGGGGTTGCAGTTTATGGCAAAGCGCGATGGTGTAATCATGCGAGCTGCAAAGAGTCGGTTGGGAGCATGAGCAAAGCAATAATTGGTATCGGCATTCCTGGGTGCGGTAAAACAACCCTCCTAAAGCCCCTGGCTGAACATGAAGGGCTGATGTATGTTAATGCCGACGATATCAGAATGGAGATCACGGGTGATCCCCGCAACCACACAAAAGAGCTTGTCGTTTATCGAATTGCCCACGAACGAGCAGTTGCCGGGATAAGAGGTGCGGGAGTAGTCTTTGATGGCACGTATACGAGGCGGAGAGATCGCGTCAGTACTATCAAGCTCTTACGGGAAAACGGAGCAAAGCAGATAGTCGCCTACTGGATACAGGCTCCACTCGAAACGTGCTTGGTGCGTAATAGCACGCGCAGCAAAGTAGTTCCAGATGCAGCAATCAAAAAGATGCATAACCGCCTCAATCTAAATCCCCCTACTCCTGAAGAGGGTTTTGACGAAGTGGTAGTTATTGATAATCAGTAGTTGTCCCGCTAATACCCACGTAAACGGTGCCGTTTAAAAAGCATCTAATTGCAAGTCCACTTGCATCAAAATGTGGCATAGGTAACGCATGAGGATCTGCCCACATCAAGTCCTGACATTTATCAGGCTCCAAAATTTGCGGTTCCCCGCTATATCCCTTAGCAAGAAGAATGACAGAGATAAAATGCACCCCTTCGCTCCGATAGGTTCGAAGGTTATTGGTCAGCGCAATTACTTTTGGCTGAAGAATTGTTATACCGTGCTCCTCATTGATTTCGCGGATCGCCCCCTCCTCGAATGTCTCACCCAGTTCGAGCTTGCCGCCAGGAATTGACCAATATGGAGCATGAGAACCCAGTCGCTTGCCTAAAAGAATATGCCCCTTGTCATTGAGGATGATTACACCTAATCCGACACCGGGTTTTTGCGTTGTCATAGGACTTATTATAATCTGATATGTATCTGATATGTTAACTGACTCGGCAGATGTGTATCTGCCCTGACGAGCACCGAAAGGTCGAAAGTCAGTCGCACCTACTATCGAAGGGACGATGCTGATGGATTCAGACGCTGCAACAACACCAGAGCTTATTGCTTACGTCGCCGAACTACTCAGATCGGAAGGAATGACGCACGAAAACCGGCGGCACCTGGCCGGCAGTCATGAGCTTCGTGACTTCTCCAATGCTCCGGAACTCTCCCCGCTCTCACAAGCATCCGAGCTCTCAGTTCGCCTTCTGCTCGCATCCATTAGGGGCAAGAGGGCCAGTAGCGAAGACCTGACGGAGCTTGTTCAAGAATGGGCTGAGAGTCCGGACGCCATCAACCAGCTCCTCGATCAACTGCCGCACGACGAGCGGTTTGTCATCGTTCGTTTCTTCGGGTTGCTCAGTGGAAGGCCGCAGCGGCTCAAGACAATTGCACGTGAGCTGAACGTTCCTGAGAACGTGATACTTGCTGCAAAAGTGCGAGCTCTGAAGAGGCTGCGTCGGTTCTACGATGAGCAGATAGAGGCAGTGCACGCCGAGCTACTGCATCACCGAGTCCAGCAACAATCTGCGACGAGTCCTGCCTCGATGCCGGTCGAGCAGTTAGGGCTAATAGCACGAACGCAGAATGCATTGAAGCGAGCGGGTATAAATACCGTTGGCGAGCTGGTAGCTCTTAATCGGAGGCAGCTGCTGGATATACCGTACATCACTCCACAGTCGCTCGAGCACATCAGTGATCGCTGCACAGCCGCTGGTCTGCCTTACAGCGTCTCTTCGTGAGAGTGCGAGCCGCCCCGGGAGTGCTATCTCCTGGGGCGGCACTCACAATTAAATTTGTTACAATACTTGCATGAGCACGTTTGATCTCGATTCGACCGAAGGACTACCTATTTATGATCAGCGTGAAGAAATTATTTCTGCCGTTGATACGCATCAAGTCACTATTATTACCGCTGAAACTGGTGCCGGTAAGAGTACGCAAGTTCCGCAATTTTTGGCAGATCACGGTTTTAAAAGGATTATCGTGACCCAGCCTCGTATTTTGGCAGCACGCAACTTGAGCGCACGCGTCCGCGAGGAGGTGTCATTTCGTAAAGGGCGGGATTGTAGCGACTTTGTTGGTTATCGAACCGCACATGAACGGGACGACAGCTCGGATAATGTTATTCTGTTTTGCACCGACGGACTTCAGCTGGTGCGTGAGCTAACTGGCAGCGGTACAGTTGAGCGTCAAGTACTTGTTCTTGATGAGATTCATGAATGGAATGAGAACATGGAGGTCCTTATTGCTTGGGCAAAAAAGCGATGCCAAGAGGACCCTCGGTTTAAGGTTGTCCTGATGAGCGCGACGATTGAGGCCGAACATTTAGCAGCCTACTTTGATGGGGCGGCCACAATCTCTGTGCCTGGTCGAAGTTTTGCGGTTGAAAAACGACATGGTAAATATCTTATTGATGAAATATTCAATCAGCTTGATACCACTGCCAGTAATATGTTGGTGTTTCTACCAGGGAAATCCGAAATTGAAAATGTAGCCGCCGCACTAAAGAATCGAGCGGCTAATGCGCAGGTTCCTATTATTCCTCTGCATTCCCAACTAGAGCCGGAAGTGCAGCAGCGGGCGTTCAACTCGTATCCGCAGGGCAAGATAATCCTCACGACAAATGTTGCGCAAACCAGTATTACGATCGATGATATCGATGTTGTCATCGATTCAGGCTTGGAGCGAAGAAGCGAAGTCAGAAGTGGTGTCGAGGGCCTTTTTATTGCTCAGATCTCACAAGCTGACTGTCTGCAGCGTGCCGGTCGGGCAGGCCGAACCAAGGAGGGTTTGTATATCTTAGCACCTCTTGATGATATGCCTTGCCTCCCGCTTGAGGAGCGTGAGCCGTATGGCGTTCCCGAGATACTTCGAAAACATATTGATCGACTGGTCCTACGCTTGGCGAATATCGGTATCGATATTGAGGATCTCGAGTTTTACCACTCCCCTAGCAATAAGACGGTTAAGCTTGCTAAGCGAACACTTGTCAGCCTCGGCGCTCTTACTGGATCAGGTGAAGTTACCGACGTCGGACGGCGCATGGAGCGATTTCCCGTTGAATCTTCGTTTGCGAGGATGCTCGTTGAATCTGGGCAGTACGACGATCAGTTGCAGGCTAAGTTAGCCGCTATTATTGCCGTACAAGAGGTTGGCGGCATTGTTAAGAACAGTACTCGCTACACTGGATGGCGCCACTATACCAGGCAAATACGCTCGGATCTCCTAGCGCAGTACGACGTTTTTTTAGCGCTCCCTTCGATCGACGAAGACGACTATGAGAACCTCGGTATTATTGGTAAAAATGTTACAAAAGCGCAGGAGGTAAACGAACGGCTTAATCGCGACCTAGAGCTGGGCCATATACAGCTCTCCCCCGTGACCGAATCCGAAATCGATCAACTGCTGCAATGTATAGTTGCCGGCCAGTTAGACCAGTTATGGTCTGTCGAGGATAACGGCGAGGTTATTCATATTTTCAATAAACGTCGTCGCGAATTATCGAGCGGTACAGTGGTCCGCCATGCTGCCCTTGTATCTGGGACACCGTTTGACCTGCAAGTGCCGACACCAAAACGACTTGAGACGCT
The DNA here is from genome assembly GCA_002861585.1 of Candidatus Saccharimonadota bacterium. Lineage (GTDB taxonomy): Bacteria > Patescibacteriota > Saccharimonadia > Saccharimonadales > Saccharimonadaceae. Next base: position 6,021 of record PJQJ01000016.1, read on the forward strand.
TCACCTGCTAACAGGAGTGACGGCAGTTAATCCAAAATGGTTAGAAACACTTGCGCCGCATCTCTTTAATGTGAGACCAGGTAAAGTTGTTTTCAATCCGCGAATCGGTGCTCTGGTAAGCCAAACGAGCCTCAAGTTTAATGGTCGAACAATCGAAGCCGAGGGGACTCCCCTGCTTGATAGAACACCGGAAAATCAACAGCTCTTTATAAAACTATATGCGAAGTACCTGCACGAACAGCTCGAACGAGAACGGCAAAAGCTGCAAATTATTAATTCACAGCGAATACCAATTATCCCGCTAAGCGAAGTGCAAAAGAGATTGCAGGCGCAGGTTGGGGGCATTCTGACACTTGTTGAACTGACCAGAAAGGAACGAATAGAGCTTGGTAAATTAGCAAAGCTCGAAACATACTTAGGTGAAACTTTTATGACTCAGTTCAACCAGCTCGACGATCGTGACCACCATCACCGTGGTAACAGGAATCGTAAACCTTGGATTCCTCGTCATAAGCGTAAGGGTGCCGGTCGAAAACGCTCCTAAGTAGTTTGCTTGCTTCGTTGATTATTTTTCGAGCGGTGATTGAAAGACGGTATCATATTCTGCTGATGGGATATCTTTCCATCCATTATTTTGCGCTGTATATCCAAGCAGGCCTACAGCCGCAAGTACATAAGCCGCTAATTTGGTTCGTCGTTTAATAATCCGGGCTGTCCGCTCGACGCTGTTGACACGATTGATGACGAGTTCTTGCAGTTCTTT
>PJQJ01000016.1:7433-9468 GCA_002861585.1 Candidatus Saccharimonadota bacterium
AAGTCAGTGATATGATGTATGAGCATTTTTTGTCGCTTGATTACTGGCAGTACGACGATAAGGATACTGTTGATCTCTATGATCGAGCACAAAAGTTTGCGCAGTTTTACGCCTATGTATTTGATCGTTTAGCTAGTGTGTTGTCGCAACTTGTGACGTTGATCCTATCACTCATAGGGTTGGCGGTTTTTCTTCCGTTTATTGCACTCATTGTGCTAGCAGCAGTTATTCCTGGTGTCTTTATTCAATTCAAGCTGTCACGAGCACAGATAAACCATTGGAACAAAAACGTCGATGTCCGACGAGCGAAAGGATATATCGAATGGAATCTGCTGCAGCCAAATGCTATCGCCGAACTAAAGCTTAACGGGCTCGTCCGTTACTTTATGGATCTGCGAAACAAGCTTCGCAATAAAGACGAGCGTGCAAGACTCGATTATGAGCGTCGCTTCATTGGCTGGCGCTTAGCAGCTGATGTTCTTGAAGCAATGGCCGAGCTGTTTGCTCTGGTATGGGTTGCAATGCAGATTATTGCTCGTCAGTTGCCGATTGGTCAGTTCGTCTATGCTCAACAATTGGTATCGCGTGCCATTGGTGGTGCTAATAGATTTGTCAGCGAGCTAAGTACAATCGATGAAGATCTAGCTAACCTTTATGATTATCAGACGTTTATGAATCTACCGACCAAAAACGGTGGCACGATAATTCTAAAGGAGACTCCACAAAGGATAGAATTTAAAGATGTCTCTTTTCAATACCCTAACTCTAAAAAGAGTGTCCTTAGCAACGTTAGCTTTACCATCAGTAAGGGGCAACATATCGCGATAGTTGGTGAGAACGGAGCCGGTAAATCGACTCTTATAAAGTTACTGACAGGTCTGTACTACCCTACTTCAGGCAACATTTTGCTCGATGATATCGCTCTTGCTGATGTTCGGCTTGATAGCTGGCATGGACAATTATCAATCCTGCAGCAAGATTTTGAGCAGTACGTTTTTACTAATATTCGAGATAATGTCTTCTTTGGCGACGTAAATAAACCTCTTAATGAGGATCGAATTATCACCTCACTAGAGCAGTCTGAGGCGCTCGACTTCGTGAACAAATTACCAAAAGGACTCGATACCTTTCCTCATGCATGGATGGAAGACAGTGAGGGCAATAAGGGCACGACAATTTCAGGCGGACAGTGGCAGCGAATTGCCCTGGCTCGTAACTTCTACCGCAATGCGCCGATTATTATATTGGATGAACCAACGAGTGCGATTGATGCGCTGGCTGAAGCGCGAATTTTTGATAGGTTGTTTGCTAAGACCAACAATAAAACCGTTATAACCATTTCCCATCGTTTAAGTACCGTTCAAAAAGCTGATCTAATAATTGTTCTTGAAGAGGGGCGGATTGTTGAGACTGGAACTCATACCGAGCTTGTTGCTACAAAGAGTCATTATTACAAGCTATTTGAACGGCAGCTTGTATAGAGCAGCTCATTATTTGAAGCTGTAGTAACCGTCTTTGAGCATTGCATTGAAGACGCCGCGATCCGCAGGAACAATCTTCGGGTAGTACTTACCTTCCGACCACATGCCGATGGCATACCTTTTGAATCCTGGAACAAAAACGTCTATCTGCTCAATCCAGGCCGTTCGCTTAGCGCTCAGCGGAGTACCATGTGCTTGATCATTGGCACTAGGAACACCTTCGCCTCTCCATAGCAACGAAAAGGTATCAGCCTGGTCTTCTTCGAGGCTTCTTGTGCTGTATTTGCGATTAACAATCCATTCATATATGGCACGAGTTGCGGTGTCTTTATAGCTAGCCGTTACCCCTCCTTTTGCTTCCAGTTGTGATTCATAATCAAACCATGTTGGATTGAATGATTCAAAGACGGTATCAAAATTATCATCAGTTAGAACTTCTAAAGATGATGCTAAATTGTGCCCTAGCTCGTGATTCCAGGAGTCGCCTATGAACGTACGACTATTATTAATATCAATACCGATTGATCCCGTACCACCATCATTGGTCCATGCGA
>PJQJ01000016.1:9794-23559 GCA_002861585.1 Candidatus Saccharimonadota bacterium
AGGTCTTCGTATCGAAACTGTATTGCTACATCAGAAGAAGTTTCATGATCAATAACCTTAAGACTATCTTCGGCGGAGCTGTCGGCAGGATATTGCTGCTCTCTTGCGAGCAGCTCATTTACATCCAGCGGTTGAGTACTTTCAGCTACTGAATAATAGCGCTGCAAAGAAATTTCTTTTGCCGGTATAGCGCCTATTGGAGAGAGGAGGGTCGCGGCGGTAGCAATCGCACCGAGCTTTCGCCTTGCCAAGGGGGTAAGACGTAACTTTTCAGGCAGCGATTTCAGCTGCTCGATTCTTAACATGTCATTTATTATAACATAAATAATATAAAATAGCAATAAACACAACTGTTTTTGTTGATTGACTAAGCTAATCCACTACTTTAGGATATGCCTCATAAACCAAGACTAAACATAGGTAGGATGGGGTTCGTAAGGTACAGCGTTCTTACCAAGCGGTGCTTGGGCGACTTTTATTGTTGTTTTTGTAAGATATCTTATCGTTACTAACCCTTTAGAGCGTACAATGAACAGTAGTTAGCCCTTAAGGAGCCTCATTTTCATTATGTTTGGAAAGCACAAAAAACCTGATCCATCTGAGATTGTTAACCAGCCCTATCAATATGAACTTTCAACACAAGAAGTAGCTCACCGTGCCTGGATAAGCTTTTTGATTGTTGTTGGTGGCCTACTGCTACTGGGCTTTATGTACTCTATCCGCTCTATTATTTTCCAGCTAGTTATTGCCCTCATTGTTGCACTTGCGCTTGCTCCAATGGTGCGACTGTTTATGCGTCGTGGACTTAACAGGACACTCGCCTCTACCGCCGCAGTGACACTAACACTGGTTGGACTGCTAGTTATTATAGGAGCAATAGCCGCACCATTGGTGACGCAAGGTGATGATTTAGTGCGAAACGCGCCAAAACTTGCGAAACAGGTTACTTCTAATCCAGCATTCAGTCAGCTTAATCAGCAGTATCAGCTAGATCAGAAGGTTCAAGAATTGACTCAGCGTGCTCCAAGCCTCCTTGCGGGCGCTGGCACCCCGATTTTGGGCGTACTTGGTTCCGTTGTTGGCGCAATCTCGACGACCGCCGTAATATTGATTATTGCGCTCTTCATGTTGATTGAAGGCCCCTCCTCTTGGCAACGCTTTTTATTGTTGCTTGAACCAACGCAGGGTGCATGGCTGGAAAACGTTGGAAAACGTATTTCGGTTGCAGTCAGTGGATTCATCACGGGTAATCTATTTATCTCGTTAATTGCAGGTATAGTTACGCTGGTGACCCTGTTGATTTTTGGAGTGCCCTACGCTTTTGCACTTGCCGCACTTGTCGCCGTTTTTGACCTCATCCCACTCGTCGGCGCAACTATTGCCACGGTTGCTGTTGCCCTAGTAGCACTAACTCAAGGCTGGGTTATCGCACTGATCGTTACGGGTATCCTACTTGCATATCAGTTTATTGAAGGAAATATCATTCAGCCTATTGTCTATGCTCGGGCTGTCGAGTTATCACAGCTGCTTATCATTGTTGCTTCGATTATCGGTGCTGCTCTTGGCGGTATCTTAGGAGTTCTACTGGCAATACCAATTGCTGCGGCTGTGCAGATTATTGTCGTGGAGTTGCTCCGCAATACAAGTGCCGGACAGCGTGCCCATATAGCTGACGCCGCTCCCGCTGAGCCGGCTAAGTAATTAGTTTGAACTAAGTGCTCTCGAGGGGTCTTGATTGGCGGCTTTTAGGGCGGGATATAAACCAGAAAGTGTCGCCAATAGAATGGTTAATCCGACTGCACTGAGGAGTAACATCATTGGTGCAGTGCTAATAGAGACTGTTGTAAGTCCTTGCGCTATTAAGAGCTGCTCAATACGTTGATTGACCTGCTGGCTAATTAGTAGCCCGACGGCCGAACCAATAGATCCGCCCACTAGTCCAAGCACGGCAGCTTGCAGCAAGAACTGCGCTGCAATTACTCTTTTACGCGCGCCAAATGCACGCCAAACACCAATAGCATACCGCTCTTCTGCAATTGTCATCAGCATTGTATTAGCTATGCCTAAACAAGCAGCTAGTAAACTCACCAGGGATACAGCACCCAGTACGACCCACATCACGACGGTAAACTGGTTTACTTGATCAATCTGGCTTTGCGTTGAGATAACGCCATAACCAAGACCTTCTATATGCTCTGCAACCGAACGGACATTATCAGCAGTATCGACTTGCACGAAAATGCTTGAAAAACCTTCTTCAGCAATGCGATCAGTACCTTCGAGACCGTTTACTCCCCAGTACTGCGCTGTCGCAATCTGTCGTCCCCAATTGAGAGGAATAAGAACCTGATCCTCATTATTGCCAGGATTTGAAATGCCGACAATTTGCGCACGCAGTTCAGTTGATGTGTCATTGAAGGCTTCTTGCTGGGCGCGAGTGGCTGTTCTAGCTGGGATTGCCGCTCCTTCACCCCTGTAACCTTCGCGCGTCGTAACAATGATCGTCTTTCCGACGAGTTCTTGCGGGTTATTCTCGAAGCCAAGCTCGCGTGCATAAGAAAAACCTAAAATCGCGACTTGTCCTGATTCTTCGGGAGCGAATGATTTTCCTGCCGCTAATTGAACTGACTGTAAAGTAGCTGGTGTTACGGCATTCGTTTTTGCGACGAATCGTTTATCTGCGCCTTCGACAGTAAAGTTTTTGAACTCCCATATACTAATTCGCGGTGAAGCATTTACGACATGAGGCGTTGCGCCCAGTGTTTGTACTGTTTCATCAGTTAAAGTTTCGGCCGCCTCATTAGCGGTTTGTACTCCACTTCCAAACAGACCGCTGCCCGCAGCCTTGCTAGACGTAACAATGATATCCGTTAGTGAAGAACTTAGGCCAAGGCCGTTTGTTATAGCATTACGCGTGCCTAAGCTGATACTTGTTAGCGTCACTAGTATAGCTGCGCTAATACTAAGGGCTAGTATTGTCAGTACTGTACGAACGAATTGTCGTTTTAGACTTTTGCCTACTACTAAAAAATAATCGCTAAAGCGCATGAGTTACCTCGCTCAGGTGCCCGTCCTTAATTTGGATGGTTCGATCGGCCATACGAGCTATAGTATCGTCATGAGTGACAATAATAATTGTTATGTTGCGGCGCTTACTTAAGTGCCGAAAAATGGACATTATCTCTTCACCTTTGCGGCTATCTAAATTTCCTGTTGGTTCATCAGCAATGATAATGCTAGGATTCATCGCTAGCGCACGAGCAATACTGACGCGTTGTCGTTGGCCCCCAGAGAGCTGATTGGCGCGGTAATTCATCCGATCTTGTAATCCGACGGCGCGTAAAAACTCTTCCGCTTTAACCTTTCGGGCTGACGGCTTTTCTTTTGCCAGCATTAACGGCAGCATGACGTTCTCCAGCGCTGAGTACTGTGGTAACAGACTATAGTTTTGAAATACAAAACCAACCTGTTGATTACGATATGCTGAAATTTCCTTATCGCGTTTAAAGTTGAGAGTTTTACCTGCAACGATAACCTCTCCACTTGTTGGGCGTACCAGTCCGCCAATAATCTGCGCAAGCGTGGTCTTGCCAGCACCTGAAGGGCCAATAATACTTACTAGTTCACCTTTATTTATACTTAAGTTAACGTTGTTGAGGGCATTAAGCTTTTCGCCGCCCGCTTTGAACGTTTTCGTTACGTCTTTCAGTTGTATAAGCACTGATGATTCTATAGCTGTTTTCCTGCGTTTAATCAGTTATACGTTGTAATTGCAGATACCAGTATATCAGTTTCTGAATAAGCAGAAGCGATAAAACACTGGTAGTGAAGTCAAATAACATGTACAATAGGCTGGTTATTAAGTGTAGGGATCGTGAGCATACTGCAAGAGAACAAGACCCGATTACTCACAGTTGTCGCTATTATAGCGGGGATCCTATTACTGCACCTCTTAATTACGAGTCCAGCCGTCACTCGCCAACTGAACGAATGGAAGTTGTTACCGCAACCAGAAGAATTCGTCGAACTCTACTTTACAAATCCAAATAACCTGCCGGCGACATATGCACCTGGCCAGCAACAAACCGTTGCGTTCACACTGCACAATGTGTCGCAGCAGCCAAAAAACCTACAGTACGTTATTTTGCAGCAGGACGAAGCGAAGACTATCTCGCAACCGCTCGTGCAGCAACAGCTGACACTACGGCCAGATCAAACCCGAGAGATAACGCATGCTATTACACCAGTCGAAGCCGGGCCGCGTTCATCAATTTCAATTCAACTGATAAATCAAAATCAATCAATACATTACTGGGTAAAAAAATAAGGGGGAATAAGAGGACATGCGCGAAAAAGTAGTCGTTATCATACCGTGTCATAACGAAGAAAAGAGTATTGCGACGGTTATTAAAAAGATACCTGTTAAAAAGCTAGCTAATCATGGCATTGCAACCGAGATACTGGTAATAAATAATAATTCAACTGATCGTACACACGAAGTTGCAGAGGCGGCAGGTGCTACTGTCATTGAAGAGACTAAAAAAGGCAAAGGTAATGCTATGTGTCGTGGCTTTGCGAGCCTACCCGCTGACACTAATTATGTCGTGATGCTCGATGGTGATGACACATACAATCCTGCTGAAATCCTGCGCTTGATTGAACCACTGCAGAGTGGCTTCTGTGAGGTTGTCATTGGTTCACGTTTAAGCGGTAAAATGAATGCCGGCGCTATGAACTCAACAAGCCGCCTTGGTAACTGGGTGTTTACAAATCTTGTTCGTGTAAAGCACCGCGTTGCCGTAACCGACGTATTAACCGGCTACTTTGCCTGGACCAAGGCTGCTATTGATGATCTCGCCCCTCACCTTCACTCTGCTGGTTTTGCGATTGAGATGGAGATGATTACAAAGATGGCTCGAATGAATTATGAAATTTATTCAGTGCCAATTAGTTATCACCCGCGCATTGGTGAATCAAATCTTCGTCCTTACCATGACGGTGCTCGCATTTTTACGATGTTTGTCACGACGTTTCAGTGGCGTCCTCATTGCCCTACTCGTTTCCACACCCCTAAGAATTACCAACAGCAGAATAACCAGGAACAAGAGATCCAGGAAGCATGAGAATAGCGTACGTTTCAGACGCTATCTATCCATACAATAAAGGCGGGAAAGAAAAGCGTTTACATGAACTAACAACCCGACTTGCAGTAATGGGTCATGATGTTCATGTCTATTGCATGAAGTGGTGGGATGGACCTGAAAAGTCGCGAGTTGAAAACGGCGTTACACTTCACGCGATTAGTCCACTCTATCCTTTATACAGTGGTGAAAGACGCTCTATCAAGGAAGGAATTCTTTTTGGTCTTGCTGGTTTCAAGCTTATTAAAGAAGATTGGGATGTTATAGATGTTGATCATATGCCGTTCTTCCCCCTCTATAGCGTATGGCTGGTTTGCGTACTAAAGCGCAAAAAAATGTTTGCCTCATGGCATGAGGTATGGGGTCGTCAGTACTGGGTTGAATACATGGGTGCAAGTGGTAATATTGCTGCTCTAATAGAAAGAGTTGCAGTACTGTTGCCTAATCGAATCTTTGCAATTTCAAATCATACCAGTACTTTACTAGACGAAAAACTGCACCGCAAAAAAGGTGTATCAATTGTTATGTGCGGCATCGATTACCATCAAATTAATGCTATTGCACCTGCTAATGTTAAAAGCGATATTATTTATGCAGGTCGCTTACTGAAACATAAGAATGTTGACCTTCTGCTTCATGCGGTGCATTCGATTAAGCAACAGCACGCATCGATTTCATGTACTATTATTGGCAATGGCCCTGAGCAAGACAATTTAAAGCAAATTGCAAAAGAGCTAAGCCTAGAAGACTCAGTTACCTTTATAAATTTTGTGCCAAAGCACGATGACTTATACGCTTATATAAAAGCCAGTAAAGTATTTGCATTTCCATCAGAACGAGAAGGTTTTGGTATAGTTGTGCTCGAGGCAAATGCAGCTAATGTTCCGGTTGTTGCAATTGACGCTGAAGCAAATGCATCCAAAACACTAATTCTCCCCGATGTAACTGGTAGTGTGGCTCAAAAGAATCCGGAAGACTTCGCAAAGCATATTGAGTACTGGTTAAGGGCTGACAAAAAAGACATAGCACAGCATGTTAAGCAGTACGATTGGCAGGACATAGCCGAGGAAATGGAGAAGGCGCTTCAGCTAACCTAACGTAGATATTATGAAATTTATAATCGTACCCCACCTACCTTCCCTATATGGCCGTCGATATAATTTAGCTAAATCATTAGCACAGCAAGGCCACGAAGTGCATTTCATTATGTACGATTTTCCCTACCCATTTGTGCCCGCGCATTTACTTCATCATCTTAAATCTTCTCTTCGTAGTCGTATCTATAAACATGAAAATTTTACTGTTCATAAAGTACGACGCTTACCACTATTTTGGCCTATCATAAATGGATGGCTGTTTAAATATCAGATCAATAAAATTTATAAAAAACATAAGGTTGACTACATAATTTCTCAATCGTATACAAATGAAACATTGATACCAAGGAAGCTCCCTCTTGTATACGATATAAATGATGATCATCTTGCTTTTGCTGATATATACGGATCACACATTTATAAATTTGCGACTAAAATATTGAACGTTAAACACGTCATTAAAACTCAAACTAAACAAGCAATCTTAGTAACTGCTGTTTCCGACATTTTAGTAGATTTTGCTAAGCAATATAACAAGGAAGTTTTGAAGTTTCCGAATGGTGTTGATAGTGCAGCATTTGAGGTTAACCCTCTTTCATCTGCAAAAAAACATCGGATAGTATATGTAAGTACATTTGGTAAGTGGTCACGTATAAACGATACAATCAAGCTTGTTGGTAATCTTAAAGATAAATATGAAGATATACATCTTGATCTTATTGGTGATGGTACCGAATTGGAGCAAGCCAAAAGATTAGTGCAGCAGCTCAAACTTGAGCAATTTATTACGTTCTACGGGAGAATTAATAATAGAGATGAACTGTATGAGTTAGTTAGTAAAGCTGAAATATGCTTGAATATATCGGAGAAGAATAAATTTCGTGACGCTGCAAGCCCTATAAAAGTTACAGAATATAGTGCTTTAGGAAAAAAAATAGTATCAACAGATTTGGATGAAGTACGAGTTTTGGGTTTTCCAAACGTTTTTACGTTTAATTTTGATGATGATATCGAAAGTTTCGAAAAAGCGGTTATTAAAGCGTTTGAGTCAAAGGAAAATTATCTTGAAGTGAAGGATGTCGTAGCAAGAGAATTTACTTGGGATTCATTGTCAAATAAATTTTTAATGAAACTTAATAATATTGAGCGTCGATATGATTCTAAATAAAAAAAGTATTTACTCAAAACTGACTTCTGTTTTTTGCATTCTCTTAACTCTTATTATTGCAAATATTCTAGTACTTTTCCCAACCATTACATTCTTGCCTATGATTCTATGGTTTATACTACTAGGCCCTATCTTAGGAGCACTAACACTTTCACTGTTTATACCCCATACTAAATTTAGAGCATTTGAATGGTATCTCTACTGCTTTGGTATAGCAATAATCGTCCTATACTTAATGGGCCTACTTGTAAATACTCTAGGTATACTCCTTCACGTCTCAATATTTAATCAGCCAATAATGCTTACCACAGCCAATATACTGCTCATATCCTTGCTATGTACGTGGGCTTTAAGTTCATCTAATAAAAATACTTCAGCTACTCTATTCCCTGCACTTTTGGACAGTAAAACTGCAAGGGTAACACTAATTTTTGGTTTTATTCTGCCACTCGTAACATCGCTAGGCGCAATCAGACTTAATAATGGTGGCTCTAATGTGCTTGCAATAATTGGCTTTATTTTAATAATCCTATATATTTGCCGTTTGATTATAAAGTTCAAAACTCATTCAGCTAATGAATTCGCCATAGCTATCTTTTTTGCAAGTATTGCTTTGACTCTAAGTGTTTCATTGCGAAGTAATCATTTGCTGGGTTTTGATATAAATCAAGAATATCAGGTGTATCAACTGGCGCTTGAAAACGGCGTTTGGCGACCAGGTAATCTGAGGGATGCATACAATGCTTGTTTGAGTATTACAATTTTACCAGCTTTGTATGGATCTATTCTTCTAAATCATAATGAATTTATATTTAAATTTTTATTTCAACTTTATGCAGGCGTTGTATCTATAGCGGTCTTTGCTATTGCAGCTCAAACATTCAAGGATAAAATACATTTTGCTTTTATATCCTCTCTCTTTTTTATAATACAAGGACAATTCATATTTCAGTTTCCAGGTTTAGTACGACAGCTGATTAGCTTGATTTTCTTTGGTCTTATATTTCTAACTCTACAATCGCCACTTTTTTCTAGAAATATAAAGTTTGCACTTATATTACTTTTTGGACTAGGTATGGTGCTATCACATTATTCAACTTCATATATAACAATAGCTTTAATTCTTTTTATTTCATTTAGTGGTTTTAGTTTACTTTTATTAAAAAGCACTTTATGTAAATTGCTAAAACATGAAAAAAACGTTTATTTGAAGTTTAAGCCTCCATTTAATTTGAGTTTTGTTTTATTGTTATTTCTGTTTACTTTTCTTTGGAACTTTCAGATTATTAAATCCACAGGAGGTGTAGTTGATAAAATCGGCAGTACTATTACGAGTGTTTTTGATAATGATGAAGCCGAGAAAAAATCATACAGTGAATTTGTAACAAGTGTATTTGGAATAGGCAACAGGAATGTCGCATCAATAGATGAAATTGCGCAAAAACTTAATGTAAGTAATACTTACAAACCATCTCAGTCAGAATATGCTCCTCGCGAGGTCTCCGTTGATAGTCAAGTTGGAAAAACATCTAATCAAGCAACCATTTTTAATAATCTACGTAAAATTATTCCGCTTATCGCAAATTTATTTTTAGTTATTGGGCTTCTCTTCCTTATTGTTAAGTATCTGCGCAGTAATACAGACATATATCAAGCAGCTTTAGCAGTAGGCGCTAGTGCTCTACTCGCTTCCCTCGTAATTTTACCTGGAATATCCAATTCATATAATGTTGAAAGACTCTATCAACAGTTACTTATCGTCATATCGCCTGCATTTGCTATAGGTATAAGTTCATTATTCAAAAAATTTCAATCGAAGTATCAATTTTATTTTGCAAGTATTCTTGTAAGCCTATATTTCATAGGATCTTCATCATTTGCAGATTTGATAATGTTCGAAACTGGTAATATTAATTTTTCAACAAGTGGAATTACGTATAGTCGGTTTTACGTTTCCGATGCCGAGAAAGCTACTGTTATTTGGATTGAAGAAAATATTCAAGCATCAAAAGACCTATTGTATGCGGATAGATATAGCACATTACCACTAAGGGCTTATTCATCATTTAAAAAAGAAGATATACGACAAGGCTTACTTCCTAATGAAATAAAAACCAACTCATATATTTATGTCTCTAATACGAACACCAACTTAGGAGTTGGTTATGGATTTTACAATAACCGTGTATACAGTTTTAATTTCCCAGAGGATTACTTAAAGAATAATAAAAACGTTATTTACTCTACAAACAAAAGTGAGGTGTATAGATGAAATTATTAGTTTACCCCAGAGACATTAACCCATATCAAGATCTGCTGTATAAACCAATGAAAAAGAAGGGAATAAAAGTTTTATATTTTTACTTTTTCCCGTATGTTGGCGTTATTCCATTCATTCTTTTCGTTCCCCTCGCTCGTCTTATAGGGTATAAAATACTCCACGTACATTGGCAAAATTTCGTGATACCAAAGAATATTCCCTTCTATAAGTCCTTATCATTTACGCTATTTTTTTTTACGGTTAAGCTATTAAAGCTATTGAGGTATAAAACAGTATGGACTATCCATAACGTTACTCCCCATGAACCACAAACTTCTGATGATGCAGCTACTACACGTTTTTTAGCAGAAAATGTAGATGCTAAGATAGTACATTCTTCTCAAATTATTAATCAGTTGAGCGAACTAGGAGCGGACACATCAAATATTTCTATTATTCCCCATGGAAATTATGATGGAGTTTATCCTGTGAATATTACAAGGGATGAAGCACGTCAAGAATTAAACATTATCAAGGAAGAACAAGTCATACTCTTCTTCGGAAATGTAAGACCATATAAAGGTGTGCCAGAGCTTTTAGCAGCATACAAGCAGATAACAGGAGTAAACAAGAAACGATTGATCATAGCAGGTAAATGTAGTGATGAATTACTTATACAAAAGATTCATGAGAATTCTGAAAGTGATTCAACAATAACATTTATTAATCAACGTATAGATGATAGTGATGTTGCTAAACTATTTCTTGCATGTGATATTGTTTGCCTTCCTTTTAGTTCAGTCTCAACGAGCGGTTCAGCTTTGCTTGCAATTACCTTTGCCAAGCCGTTAGTAGCGCCGCGGTTAGGCGGAATAAAAGATATACCTAATAGTGCCGGTCTATTTTATGATCCCGATAAACCTGATGCCCTAAGATTAAACCTCCAAAAAATAATTAATAATAAAGACGTAAAGGACTCTACCTCAAAGGCTGCTGCAGAATATTCTTCATCTCTGACATGGACTAAAATTGCCCTTAAAACTCAAAGAGTTTATGAGGAAGTTCTTTGTACTGAGAAAAATGAGTAAGGTTTACCCTTACTGATAACTAATAAATAAATAATTACCGTAATAAATTGTGCAGATAACCAACCTAGAGCTGACATAACTAATCCGTCTGGCGATAACAGATATACGAAAGAAATAACCATAACAGAGTTGATTACACTAACTATTAAGAACATATTCATCCTCTTTTGTATAAGCAGCCATGTATCACCGATCCAATTGAGGCCAACAAACAAGCTTGCTATACACAAGATAACAAGTGGTATGTAGCCTTGGTCAGCATATTCTTTCCCATATGTTCTTAAAAATAACCATCCAATAAGCGACAGAACCAATGCTGCTGGAATTAACATTTGGAATAAATGCTTAAATGCGCCAAGAGCTTGCTTGACATGCAAAGTGTTATCACTATGTTGAGATGCTTCAGAAATTAAAGCCTGAGAGGTGGATGCTGCAATAATGCCAAGAAATGCAGCAAGCTGCATAGGCATGTAATAATAAGCAGCTTTTTCAGCTCCTAGTTGATTTAAGACAATAATAGGCACCAGTGTACTTGGCAGGATTCCCGCTAGACCACCTAAGTAATTACGAATCGCAAACCCACGATGTTTAATAATTTCATTAAAGGCTAAGCAATTTGAAGTAGTTTGAAATAAACTTCTTTTTATGAGCGTAAGACCCAAAATAGCACTTACAAGTAGAAGGATAGTATATGATCCAACTATTCCTACAATGGCTAAGCTAGTTGCTAAAAATGGGAGTATCAATCTTGGTAAATATGAAAGCAAAGCTTTGATTAGGATGTATTCTCCCCTTTTATATGCCATAAACGTATTATCGAATAGTGGATTTATTGCATTTGCAAGTACTAGGGCGATTAAAAGGACAATCAAAGGGGCTGAACTTTGCACAAAACTTAAGTCAGGGGCGATGAATTGTATCAAATATATTGCAAACACACTACCAAATAATGAAGCACCAATGGTTAATACGGTAGCTGTATTAAAGAGGCCAACTTTATTTTTAGTAGTAGGCATAAATCTAACAATGGTAGTTGGCAAGCCTAGATTTGTAAAAACTGCAGCAAGAGTACAGAAACTTATAAAGGCAGTAGCTAAACCAACTACGGTAACATCAAATAATCGGGCGCATATTATCCAAAATAGAAATAAGGTACCCGCATTAATAGCTTGGCTAAAAATTAGATAAGTTGTATTGCGTCGTAGGCCATCGTGCATAAAATGCTGCCAAATTTTTATAGCTTTTGTCTTCATAATCAACTTCTTGCTGCAAATAATGCGATTAGGCTTACGAATGTTAATTTCATCATGGCGTTAATGGCAAAGGTGGTAAAAATATTAGATTTAAGACTATATATAACTGATAACACTAAAGAACTTACTCCCGCCACCAGTATATTTAAAGGATTACTTTGACTTGCTGCAAATAGTGTAAATAAAAGTGTTGTAATGATTATCGCGGTGTTTGCTGACGAAATTTGTGTTACTTGACGTTGTATTAAGCCGCGGAACAAAAACTCTTCCGTAAAAGCAAAACCTATGCAACCAAGAATCACAATGACAGGATTAAGCGACGTAATGCCAAGTGGTTGACTAAGCAAAACCGCAAAGCCAAAAACACCAAGCAAAATTCCTAATAAAATAATATATTTAAGCGGGACTGCATGCGAGGATGTCATTCTTGTTTGGCGGTAAAACCCATTCTTACGAAGCATAAACCAAAACCCAAGTGATAGCAGCAATATAGCTAGATAATTAATGGCAATTAGTGCATAGCGGTTTGATTGAGGTAGGGCTGCCGTTACGATAGTCGCGACTGGTAAAATTGTGATTGCTATTGTTACCCGCCTGTAGGCTTCGCTAAAAAGCGCCAAGTTGGCAAGAAGGACAAACGAAAGAACTGTCACGTATAAACCGACAATTGGATTGAACAGAAATGTTACATGCGAAATCGTCAGCAGAAGAATCAACCCACTCAGCATTCGCCACTGTTTTGAATTAACAGCGTCTGATACCAAATCATCATACTGTTTTTGAATTTGCTCACGACGAAGTTGATACTGAGATATCCTTTTAGGAGCTTGTTCTTGCACTGTACTCATTTTGCCTACTATGCTCCACTCACCTGTTTTAAAACGGCCACTATAAAGAGCCCAACAAAAACGGCAATAAATGGAAAGAACAGTTTGAGATGTGTCTTTTTGTCTTTTGGTGTTTCAGAGTAGAACAGTTCTATCACTATTAAAACGATAATCAGCAGAACCGTATTAAGAATCAGAACGACATTCTGAAGTTCTGAACTGCTACTGAAAGGAACATCTAAAAACATCAAATGGCCTTTATAATGTCTGGGCGACCAATGCTTAAATAATCAAAACCTTCACTAACTACGGTATCAAGTGCAAGAATATTACGCTCATCAAAAATAACTTGAGTTTTTAAATTCCCCCTTAATGATTCGTAATCTGGTTGTCGGAATTCATCCCATTCAGTTGTAATCGGGAGTGCCTGTGAAAAGATTTCTTCTAGACCTGGCTCGTAAATAGGAATCTGACCTTCTTGCATGCGGTTGACTTTTGCTTCGTCCATATCAATACACGTTACACTGTGTCCGACTTTTGCTAAACAAGTACCCGTAACGAGACCAACATACCCAGTTCCAATGACTGTTATCCTCATTTACCTACGATCCCCTTTTCTAGAGTAGTTTGTTGACATAAGAGAGTACTGCCAAGAGAAACAGCACTGTGTGTTGCTGAACCAGAAATTTGAGTAGTGGCAAAACAGATTTTTCAGAAACACGTTACTCCTTACAGTATACAGTAGTAGAGTGAGCTTGAACAAATTTATGCTTGATTTATATGGCAAGATTTTGGCGTGTGAAGCTTCTGCATTAGAATGGAAAGAACAGTTATCTTTACAAAACAAATCTTGAGAGGGTGTTTGAATGAAAGAACGATTTAATAATGCCGGCAGAACAAAACTCATCGTACTCTCTTTGATGGGAATCGT
>PJQJ01000010.1:0-189 GCA_002861585.1 Candidatus Saccharimonadota bacterium
GTTTTGGCCGGCGATCATATGTTAGAAGTCCGTTTATCTCTTGCTCGACATCAACGAGCTGCGTGTAGCAGTAACCACTCAGGAAGGAGAGTTCGCTCAGTCCCTGCATTAAGTCTTCGTACATGGCCGCAACATCAGCAGGGGTAGCGGCAGTGCCGTAGATTTTAAATAATTTGTCTATGTTCTGCT
>PJQJ01000010.1:315-1549 GCA_002861585.1 Candidatus Saccharimonadota bacterium
ATCCTTCGGTGATCATGCTGTGGTAGCGATCTTTTAATTTGCTTGAGTTAGGAGTGTAGTCGTGCAGTGTGCACATATCGGTGATATCAGTATGTTCCCAGCCGTCGTTATCGACGACAGGACGGGTAGAGTCTAGGCGCCGCGTTGTTGTAACGATATGTTCAATATAGGCGAATTGGCCTGGATGATCATCGTGCAGGCCGGAGACTCCCCAGCTTTCATTCATTGGCACCCAGGCGACAATGCTTGGATGGTTGTAATCGCGACGTATTGCTCGCTCCCATTCCGCCAGCAGCCACTGCTCAGCCTGTGAATCCCATGCTCTGGCGTTTGCCATTTCACTCCACACGAGGAGGCCTAATTTATCACACCAATATAGCCAGCGCGGATCCTCGATCTTTTGGTGTTTTCTACATCCGTTAAAACCGTAGCGCTTCATAATTTGAACATCTTTTCTCATTGCCGCATCGGTGGGGGCTGTCAAGCCGCTTTCTGGCCAGTACCCCTGATCTAATACCATAGCGAGGTATAAGGGTTCGTTATTGAACAGCAAGGTGTTGCCATCTATTCTTATTTCCCTCAGCCCTCCATATGATGTAATGCAATCATGCACTTTGCCGTTTGATGCGAGTGATACCTCAAATGTATAGAGGTGAGGATTATCAGGACTCCACAATTTAGGATAATCAAGCGGTATGCGCATGCTTATGACGGCTGCATTAGATTCCTTGCTTACCCGAACAATCTCATGCCCTTCATCGAATATGGCGATTTCTAATTGCCACCTCATTGTGGGGGCGTGCAGAATAGAGGTGATAGAGAAGCAATTTTCTTGAACGAGCGGAGTTATGCGTATATCATCTATCCGCATAATTGGCACTACCTCAAGCCAAACTGTTTGCCATATTCCTGTAGTACAGTGATAGTCTATATATTCAGATCGGCCACTCACCGATTGTTTGCCGCGGGGCTGACGAGCATCTTGTCCATCGTAAACGCGAACTGTTAGGGTGTTTTCACCAGCGGTTACGTAGGGGGTGATATCAAAAGAGAAAGGGACGTGACCGCCGGTGTTCCCGCCTATTTCCTGATTATTAATCCAAACAGTACTCTGAAAATCGACCGCTCCAAAGTGAAGGAGTATGTTTTCATCCGGTTGATGTTCGGGCTTTTGAAATGTGCGCTTATACCACACAATTTCATGAACAGAGTGATCATTAACTCCCGATGCAAT
>PJQJ01000010.1:2424-21371 GCA_002861585.1 Candidatus Saccharimonadota bacterium
AAAAAACGAACGTTTGTTCAAAGATTGCGCAGGGAATTAGCCAAAAAGTTTCGATATTGCAATCTGCTATAGTGAGTGTATAAAATCGAAAAAACAAAAAATAATTATTTCTCTAATAGCCATTCTCCTAATAGCCAGCCTCATTGTTATTGGCATTACCCTTACTCGTAAATAATATGCCACGGAGCGAGCGGTTTCAGGGACTGTCACGAGAGTGATAGAAAGAGAGAATATAGCCGAAGACGGAGCATACATAATTTACGTAAGGGGCGATGTAGGCAATAATCAGCAGGGCAGCATCCCAATGCTAGGCGCTGTTTAGGATAATAAGACCAATGGTACCAACTATTGCTGCTCCAATTTTGAACCATAGCCTGTCCTTTTCTTTGAGGAAGAAGTAAGCAGAAAGAACGACTAATACTGTCATAAAGCTAGCAAAAATGCTGACGACTGATGCAGTGGTGAGATTCTTTGCTAGCTTTCTTTGCAGTAGGTAGCCGACGGTTCCGATAATGAGGTAGAGGGTAAGTAAGATCTGCCAAGTCATTATGTACAAGCATACCACTGCGCAATAACGACAATAAAATCGATACAAAGTACAATAAAGCCATTAGCTTTTTGGTACACTTGGAGAATGGACGGCCACTCAACAGATACATATAGTTACAATTTTAGTTTTAGCTCTTCCGATATGGGTGCTGTCTGGATTCTGCTACTGGTGTTTAGTGCGGTTCTAGCTATTCGCTACGGCCTACGATATTTTTGGTTCAGAAAAAGAATACGTGATATAAAGGGCAGGAATATCGTGGTTGCCCAGTACGAAGCACCACCTGATATACCACCTGCTTTCTTTGGTACAATTGTCGATAACCGCACTTCTGTGCAAGATTTTGTTGCCACTATTCTTTCGCTGCAGCAGCAGGGATTCCTCCTTTTGCAGTTTGATGAGTCGAAGAACGATTTCTTCATACAACAATCAACTCAGAATGGCACCTTGCCAGCATTTGAGCATGAGCAGTTTGTGCTTCGGCAATTTCAGGGACAAGGCGGCTTTTGGGCGAGTGTTATTCGTCAAAGGACTGTTAATACCATCAACGAGTTTAACTTTTTAGTACAAAAAGATTTGCAACGAGCGGGCTATTATAAATTCCATCCTAAAATGGATGATTTAACACCGGCGCTGTTTTATGGTTATATAACATTTCGAGCTATCGTAAAAGGTGTACTAAAGCCCTGGAATTGGCCGGGTTTATTGTTGAGTTTATTCTTCCCGCTATTTGGTGTCGCGTGGATGATTATAAGCTTGATCTTTTATAGTCGACTTGGTCTGTATAACTATCGCAGTAAAGAATGGGAGAAGATCTGGCCTATCGTCGCAGGATATTACAATTATCTGCGTGTTGTAGAAGCCGAAAAACGAGCCTTTGAACTTCAGGATATGGCACATTTTACGATCAGCAAGCATGATCCATATCTTGTCGCGGCACTGCTGCAGGGGCAATGGAGCAAAGTATTTACGGAATCTATAGAAATAGGTGCCGACGGTAAAGAATATAGGACAATGTAATTATATGAAGCGTCAGACAAGAATAAAGAATAGTAATAGCAAAGATCGTTTTTTCAAAGACTCTAAAGGAAATGTGGTGATTACCCAGCCGCCTAACTTTCCATTGATTGCTTGGGCTGTGCTTAAGGTTACATCCCTATTACCATGGCAGGGAGATATCAGTAATGGGTTTAATCTTTTAAGCTCGGCATTCCTATTTGTATGGGCCTATTTAGAGTTAACTGCCGGCGTAAACCACTTCAGAAAATCTCTCGGCGTGTTGGTACTTGGCGTGTTGACTATCAGCTACTTTATCTAGGTTAGGTACTATTTCTTATCTGGCCTAGGAGTGCCGCTTCGAGTAAATGCTAAATACGTTATATTCTTAGCGTAATGCTTTCAAGTGCCGTTATCGATATGGTTATTCAAGTTTCCAGTAAAACTGCCAAGAGAAGAGAGTTTCGTCTTTAAGTTGCAGCAGCATAGCTCTTTGCTCTACCTGACAATTACGGTGTTCGTTAATACAGCAGAAGCCAAGTTGCAAGCAGTCCTAAATTGATCGCTCCATCAGCCATATAGAGAGCTCTGATCCTGCCGGCTAAACTATAGTAGGCATCGATAATAAAGATACTGAGTGCCGATAGGACACCGAGAATTTTCATCTGTTCACCATTTGATAGTATAAGCGTGATACCAATACTGATAAGCAGGAGGGCTACTGTCCGAACGAGCCACTTATCGGTCTTTGGTCCAGATACACTCTCGAAGCTGGGCATATGGAGAATTGGCCATAATCCGCCGAGGACAAAGTAAATTCCATGAATGATTGCAACTTCCATACTTCTATTATATGACATATTAAAATTCATACTATTTTTATATACCTTTGATATAGTGAGATGTATGGAACGACAGAACCCTTGGCAAGATACGACCTTTGCAGCCGAATATATGCGCGAAGCTGGTAACCCAGAACGGGGCTGGTACGAGCATTTTGTTAATTTTCCTTCGATCGTCCGGCTTATTCCTGAAGACGCACGGCGTATTTTAGACTTTGGTTGCGGTCCCGGTGATTTTACCGCTAAACTTGCTAATCACTATTCAAGCGTTGACGGCTGTGATAATTCTCGAGCGATGCTAGAGCTAGCTACTCAGGCATACCCAGAAGCAACCTTTTTTGAATGGGATTTTATTGACGAGCCGCCTGCTGATAAAGAGCCATATGATGTTATTGTCGCAAAGGCGGTCGTTCATTTTATTGAAGACATTGAACTGCTCGTGCAGAGGTTTAAAGAACTATTAGATGATTCTGGAGTTGTTATAATCTCTGTGCCGCACCCAGTGCAGACGGTTAAAAAAGTTGATAATTATTGGCATGAAACGCCGTATACTCAGCAAATTGGCCAGTACGATCTGTACGATACCATGATTCATAGAAGTATCGAGTGGTACATTAGTGCATTTACACAGGGTGAGTTTGTACTGAGCGGTATTGAAGAGCCTGACGTACCACCCGAAATCCTAAGCAAATATGGCGCAAACAGTACTGATTACCAAATGCCTAAGCGATTGAATCTTCGTTTTCAAAAGAGCTAACCACTACGGCAACTCCCTCTAGAGTAAGTCAATTCATTACGACCCCTTAGTGGTATTCATAAAAAGGCTGTAATATATTTCATAGTTAATCAACCCGGTAATCAGTATCCTAAATATAGTCAGCTAAAGACAAAGGAGCGACATATGGGATTAGTAGATGATCTAAAAGACAAGGGTCAAAAAGCTGTAAATGATGTTATGAAGGACCCAGCAAAAAAGGAGAAGATTGAGCAGATGGCCCGTGATAAGGGAATTAGTGTCGAAGAGGCAAAAGCCAAATTTACCAAGAAAGATCAGTCATAGTAGTACACTGATTACAACAAAAAGAGCCGTAAGGCTCTTTTTGCTATAGTAAAAAGATGAATTTACACAGAACATCAGGAAAACCAGATTGGGATATGATTAGTGCATCTAAGCATAATATCTGGCAGCGCATAGCCGCTGCAACAGCTGGCATTGTCACGCCGGCCAATGCATTAACTATTATTGGTGGCGTACTCGTTGTCATTGGTCTCTTACAGATTATCGATAATAATTATTTAAGCGGCGCCTCCTTGTTAGTTATTGGACGTTTACTGGACCTAGCTGATGGTTGGGCGGCAGAATCAACCGGCACAAAGAGTCCTCTTGGTGAATTAATGGATGCAACAGTTGATAAGCTTGGAACGGTTGCAACGGTTATTGTCTTTTTCATTGCGGATGTTGTGTCCGGTTGGTTTTTACTGGCGCTTCTTATACCGCATATTTTGATAGCTATCATTGCCACCATCGCCTTTATCAAGAAACGTCAAATTCATCCTTCGCGACTCGGTAAATTAAGTATGGCTGCAGCGTGGCTAAGCCTTATAGGATTCGCTTTCGCAAAAGCTGCGGGTGATTCAAATCTCTTGAATTTTATAGTGTATGCGATACTAATTGCATCGGTCACTATGGGAGTCGGTGCACTACTCGGATACCTGCGCCACAAAGATTAAACTGGATCTTCTTTTAGTCCCACCAGGTAACCGATATAACTGGCGGCAAAATGGATACCTACCCATAGGACAAAAATTATAAGATACTGCCGTAAGCTGAGAATAACAAATGGCAGGCTGACAAGGACTCCACCTACAACGTAATCAAGCTGATCAAAAGGCACCCATTTTTTACCTGATGGAACGCCACGTTGCCGCTTAAAAAAGCTCTCAATCGCATCACCTGCCAAAGCTCCAAACCCGAAAAGTGGTCCCAAGATTAGAATGGGTAATGACGAGTAATTGACTGAACCTGTAAGTGTCTGTGCCCAAGAGTATTCCTGAAAGAGTACCTGCTGCAGCCACAGTACAATTGTTGCTACAAACATTCCACTAATAAGCCCACGCCAGGTTTTGTGAGTACCAAAAAGTTCTTTGCCGTGAAAGGTATGACCACCATCGATAGGTGTATTCCATTGTTTCAGCAGTGGTAAGTGGGCGCTTATAATTGGTGTTACATTTGCGGCTGCAGCTGGCAGTAAAAACCATAGGGCAAAAAGAATATCATGAGACATACATACTTATTATACGCGAGAAATTTAGACTATAGAGTACTTTAGAGGCTGCTATACTCAGCTCGTAAAACAGTAAGTAATTTATGAATAGAAAAATAAATAATATAGGAATGACCGCAGTCTATATTGGGGTTCATAATAGGTTACCGGTCTATGACCACCAAAGGAGTACCGTCTAGAGTGGGCAGTATCTTGGCCGTTATTTTAGGGTAGCCTTCTATTTCAATGAGCCGCTAGCATGGTACTATAGAATAAGTATGAATATCTGCAAACCAGAGCGAGCAGGGAATTCCTCAGAACGACGATTACCAGCAGGGAATCGAATGTATCTTATGCATGAGCTTGCGCGTCATGGATTGGGGCTAGTCGATTTAAGTATCGCCGCTTCAACTGCAGCTGGCCGTTTGACTATTAAAACGGCAGAGCGATTCGGGGTTAGAACGCCGATTACGGAAGAGACAACACGACGATTGGGTGCCTTGGCAGAGATGTCTCATAGAATTGCCCGAGAATATCCTAAGCCTGAATACGGCCTAAAGACAACAGAGATTAACGGCGAACAAGTACCGGTAAGAGAAGTGGTAGTCGAAAAGCGCGCTTTTGGTGATTTACTGCGGTTTGAGCGCCAAACTGATCGTCATGATCCACCTGTACTCCTGGTTGCGCCAATGTCTGGCCACTACAGCACGTTGCTGCGTGATACAGTTCGGCAACTTCTACCAAGTCACGACGTCTACATTACTGATTGGAAGAATGCACGCGATGTCCCACTAGAAGCGGGTAACTTTGATCTCGACACTTATATTGACTACATGATCGACTTCATCAAGAAATTAGGACCAGATACGAATGTCATTGCCGTTTGTCAGGCAACTGTGCCGTCACTTGCTGCAATATCATATCTTGCGGAGCATGAGCCCAACAGCCAACCACTAACTATGACGCTGATGGGTGGTCCGCTTGATGTTGGTGCAGCCGCAACGTCTGTGACTGACTTTGCAAATCGAACCTCAATCGATCTTATTAAACGGAGCTGGATTACAACTGTTCCCGGGAATTACGAGGGCCGCGGTAGGCAAGTGTACCCTGGTTATATTCAGCTGCAGAACTTTATGTCGATGAACCGGCAGCGACATGTGGACGCTCACCTGAAACTATTTCGATTACTAGCAGAAGGCGGAACAAATCCGGAAAGTGCCAAAGAAGCTCAAAAGATAAAAGATTTTTATGATGAGTACTTTGCCGTTGCTGACCTGTCGGCAGATTTTTATCTGCAGACAATACAACGTGTCTTTAAGGAACGTCAGCTTGCCCGCGGTACAATGCGTTTTCGTGATGAACTGCTTCGCCCAACTGCCATTACCCGTACAGGGCTGCTAACGGTTGAAGGGTCAGAGGATGATATATCAGCACCAGGCCAGACTCTGGCGGTACACCAGCATCTAACCAGTCTTGACCCTAAAAAACAGTTCCACTACACACAAGAAGGCGCAGGTCATTACGGCATCTTTAACGGGAAGGCATGGGGTAGCGAAATCGCCCCTAGAATAAGCGGATTTATTCGCCAAATGGCAAATGAAGAAGGTATTGCTTATGATGAGCCTGCAGCTAAGCTGATTACGCCCACTAGGCTATAAAGCTAGCGCTTAAGCGGAGCGGTACTGCTATACTCTAGCTATGAAACAATACAAAAATCTCCTTTTAGGTATAGCTCTATTTTTCGCGGGACTTATAAGTATTATCATTATTGGCAACATGCTTCCAGCGGTACTGATCAGTGATGGTACCGAGGATTTCGATGGACAACACAAGGTCTACGCTCAAAAGGCGCTCGACAATCTTAAGTTAGTAGATAGGATGGGTGCCTATCCAAAGCTAAAGGTCACTCAAGTTAGAGGCATCACTAATCATAATCATGATAATTGCCAGTTCGAAGCACTCGTTCAGAGTTACTTCTTATTCGGTATCAAAGCGCATAGATGGTACGTCACCGATTGTAATTGGCACACAACCACAGATCTCACCCTACCTGAGGTTGAGGCGTCTGATGAAGTAAGGAGCGGACGAAATCAGTGTGGAGCACAGGGCATCATCGTATCATTCAGGGCCACTGCACCGAAAGAGCGGCAGTTAGAAATTATTGAAGCTGAGGGGGCAAAAGTAGCACAGGAATACGACACGTTGGGTGGGTATGCCCTAAGCGTCCCGACTGGTACTGAAGCAGTAGCGGTAGAGGCATTTAAGAGCTATTCTGAGGTTGAAACCGCTAGCTCCAATGGTTGCAATAGCACTCAGTAGCTGGGGTAATATTGCTATCAACTAACCTTTATTGTATAATAGCAAAACCCTTGCCTTGGGTACTGGCTACTGAAAGGTATGCCAGCAAAAACGACGTCTGTTCACATACATGACCTACTTCCCTGGAGGTATCCGTGTTGCAGGAAAGCTCTACCAGCGTCCTGAAGAACAACGACTTCCGTCTCCTCTTCCTGGCGCAGGTCACGAGTGAGTTTGGTGACTGGATCGCACGCCTCGCACTCATGGTGCTGGTGTTGCAGCGGTCGGGATCGGGTCCAATGAGTGGACTCGTGATGGTTGTCGCAATGGCACCACTGGTGCTGCTGAGCGCACCATTATCACCGCTAGCTGATCGGTTTCCGCGCCGGACAGTGATGATGATCGCGGACCTGATGAGGGCGATACTGTACTTGCTGATTATGTCGGTGCAACTATCGGTGCCAGTCATGCTGGTGCTGGTGTTCATCGCCAACAGCTGTGCACCTCCCTTCACGGCTGCGAGGTCCGCCGTCCTGACTGAGGTCTTCACTGATCTCAGCCGCTATCGGCAGGCACAGTCGCGCATGCAGTCCACGAGCCAAATCATGAACATGGTGGGTGTGGCTGTAGGAGGAGTGCTGGTTGCGATACTCGGTCCGATCTACGCTCTGGTCTTGAACATCCTCAGCTTCGTGCTGAGCGCTCTGTTCATCGCCGGAATGAAGACTGGTCGAGTTGCTATTAGCACTATGAAGTCGCGGCAGGCAATGGGGGTGGCATGGTGCGCAGTTATGCATAATCCGCTTGTGCGGCGTGCTGCACTGCTGCCAATCTTCGCCACCATCGGCGCGTATGCGGCCGAGGCACTGATCGTGGCCTACACCGAGAGGTATGTGGGGAGGGGATGGCTATCGCTGATAGCGGCATCAGTCCCCGCGACTACTCTTCTCGGGTTTTGGGTCATCGAGCGTCTCGGTTTGCCGATTGTAAGGGGTGTACACGTCTCGCCGCTGATCACATTGGCCGGCAACGTCATCGCCCTCATCGGCCTGATGGCGCCACTGCCAGCGATCGTGTCGGCACTGATGGCGTACATCGGTGCGGGAATCATCTTCTCGCAGTTCATCCTGTCGGTGGTCGCGGTCGTCCAGCGGGTGCCAGACACTGTCCGCGGTTCGGTCAACGGCCTGCTGCAGACAGGGCTGACAACAGGGATTCTGCTCTCGGCCGGTGCCGGCTCATGGCTGGCAGCGATCTTTGATGAGCGGCGCTCTCTCGCCCTACTGATGGGTTGTTCAGCCGCCTACTCGCTGTACGCCATCGTTCGTCAGCCTGAGAAGGGGGAGGATGCAGTAATCGGCTCTGCTGATTAGGCTGCATGAAATGCGGGGGGTGAGTGCATTCACTACGCTCACCCCCCAAGGGTCCCCTATGGTAGAGGTAATTGGAACCTCCCGTAGATGTGACCAGTCAGCTTTGGCTGACACAGCCGGCCCGAAGGGGCCGGCTTAACTAATTCAGGCAACCAAGAATTCTTTCTAGGACGGTAATGTGATAGTAAATGTCGAGCCTTTGTTGATCTCTGATTGTATTTCAATTGTGCCATTATGATGATCGATTATTTTCTTTGCCCAGTAGAGTCCAAGACCGGAGCCCCCCACTTCTACAGACAAGGGATTATCAATGCGGGAAAATTTTTGAAAGATTTTTCCTATATTCTTTTGATCAATCCCAACACCTTCATCCCGTACAGCAATAATCAGTTTGCTTCGAGATTTTTTGGCGGTGACCTCTATTGTTTTGCCTGAAGGAGTGTACTTGCTAGCGTTATCAATTATGTTTTCCAGGACCATGCGAATGTTGGCGATATCAACTGTCGCGAGGATCTTGCTCTGTTTCGGCGTAAATAGTATGGTTTGCTGGCGATCTTTGAATCGTGAAGATTGTTCCTGAATAATATCCTTAATCAGGTCACTGATATCTATCTTTTCCTTATGGAGTGAGATCTTTCCTGCGTCAACCTTAGCAACCTTTAGGAGATCATTGATAATCGTAATTTGTCGCTCGTTGCTCTCGTAAGCAGAAGTTAAATAAGCCTTCTGATCAGATGTAATATTGCCAGCATAACCCTCTAATACCATTCCTACATATTGCTTAACACCGGTTGCCGGCGTTCGTAATTGGTGCGATGCAAGTGATATAAATTCATCCTTTGCATGATTAAGCTCAAGTAACTCTTCACGCTGCTCAGTAAGTCTGGCGGTCGTCTTTTCAAGTTTATGTTCACGCTTTAGGGCACTTTTTATATCGTCGATATCGGTTGATGAACCAACCCATATTTTAATCCTGCCGTTTTCATCGTGCATTGCACGGGCACGAGTTAAGTGCCAGCGGTACTGGCCATCGTGTCTCTTAAATCTATGTTCAAACGAAAAGGGTTCGCCAGTCTTCAGTGAGTGCTCCCACTTAGCGATATTCTCCGTGACATCATCAGGATGTATTAATTCAGGCCACTTATTACTTTTTGTCTGGCGATAAGTAAGACCGGTATAGTCCATCCACTGCGGGTTAAAGTAGTCCAATCTACCGCGAGGGGTTGTAGTAAAGATTTTTTGCGGCATAGACTCGGCCATAAAACGCAACCGTTCCTCGCTCTCCTCGGCCTTTCGTCGGGCTTCTTTTTCGTGCTCCAATAGGAAGTCAACGCGCTCTTTCAGTTGCCCCACAATTACCGCCAGCACCGGTAGAACAATGGTAAGTAGTATGATGCGACGTACGTTTCGATCATTGAATGAAAGAGCAGTAATGAAGGGGAGTAGCGAAAGGAAATTGTACACCAGTACAAAACTAACACTTATAAGAGCCTGGCGTTTTCCATGGTGGAGTGCAACATGTATAACTGCTACCAAATATATTACTGCAACGACACTGTATAAGTTAGATTCTTGGCCTTTGGTGTAGGCGAGTACTGCTACTGCCCCTATA
Source organism: Candidatus Saccharimonadota bacterium (assembly GCA_002861585.1). Taxonomy (GTDB): domain Bacteria; phylum Patescibacteriota; class Saccharimonadia; order Saccharimonadales; family Saccharimonadaceae. The sequence continues at coordinate 12,357 of PJQJ01000010.1, forward strand.
GCTATAAAGGTTGGCAATTGGTATCTGAGAAGCTTCTTCAGGAAATTGGATGAGGGTTTTAGAGATCTAAGAGCTTTCTGGCCTTTGCTGTCGCTTTTTTTTGACCTGCTCTTTTTATAGTTAGCAAGAGTAGTGCCCAGAGGTTTATTCACATGTATAAGTATATCAAAAGAAGCGTAAGTGATATGGTAATTCGTAGCCCTGTAGAAAGGGTGTGTAATAATAACGGTATGTCTTTAGAAATGGCTATATCGTTACTTTGTCTTGCTGTAGTTGATAGTTTCAATCCGTCGGCTTTGATCATCACCGGAGTGCTGCTAATAAAGTCTCGTAAAGAAGATCGTCTTGTAAATATTCTTGCGTACGTAGCCGGAATATTCGTTAGTTATTTTATTCTTGGAGCTCTACTATTTCTTGGAGCCGATGAATTTATCGATACTATTAAAAATATTTCTTCCTCTACAATCTACCAAGTTGTGCAGCTTGTTATTGGACTGTCACTGCTCCTATATGCAGTTATAGCTCCGGTCGAATTAAAGCCATCGATCAAAAAAAGACGCGAGCTCCGTGTGGGGAAGATACTAAAACCAAAACTGCTGTTCTTCTATGGTGCATATGTAACTACGGCAGAGTTGATTACGGCCTTGCCATACTTTGCAGCCATTACGCTGCTGGTTAATGCGCAGGTAAACATGGTGATAGGCTTTCTGGTTATTTTTATCTACTGCATTATATTTGTGTTGCCACCGCTATTCATCGCACTGCTTTATCATAAAAAGCGAGTATGGTTTGATAGTTGGCTGCAAAGTAGGTCAGATAGGCAAAAGAAGACTCAGCGTGAAACGTTCCTTTGGATGATAGGGATTGTTGGTTTTATCCTGATGGCCCAAGCGCTGCAAGCACTAAATTTCATGGGTTGGTACGGCTAAGGACAAAGTTATTTTGTTACACTTTATAGTATGACGAGCGCCAAAGAAGGATACAAAAAACTCAACAAAGAACTACTTAGCACGTATTTTAAAAGCCAAGGTTGGAAGGAGTCTGGGTACAGCTGGCAGTTCATTCATGAACGGTCAGATACTTTTATTGATGTGTATGTAAAACCGTACTACACGTGTAGTGATGAGGAAGTGAAGTTTTTGGTAACCATAGATATAGCCGATCGACATTTCACTGCTTGGCATTCACAGCTCATGAAGGCCTATAAGCAGGAGCAGGCGAGTGCTCCTGATTTTATTGGCGAAAAGATCATGAATAAAGATGGTGAATGGATAGCCAAAGTTGAACGTCCTATCCTATGGACGATAAAGCAAGACACTGATACTCAAAAACTTTCTCAAGCTATTATCAGAGATGTTACGACCTTTATAGAACCACTCCTTTCTGGTCATGCTACGGCAAATTCATTTATTCGCGAATTACTTAATCAGTCTAATAAGTACAAAGGCAAGATTAGTGGGTATAAAAGAGAGTACGAGAAATACGACGTTCACTACTACGTACTGAGTTTTATCTTGTCTAGCTATTAATCTTACGCTTCAAAGTATAAGATCTCGGCTGAGTGGGTAGACGTATCATAAATAGCGACGCTTCGTGGTTCTTTTTTTCGTGGAATTGAAAAAGCGGTAGATCCAGGATTAATAATCAACCTTTGATCAACCTCATCTATCCGGGGTTTATGAGTATGGCCGGTCAGGAGGGCATCATAATCCATGGTATCAATAAGGCGTTTTAGTGTCGGTTTATGATGACCATGATACACGGTTATTCTTCTGTTATCGATAGCTAGATGAAGCACTTCACTGCCAGGAGGCAGGGTGAGTGCTGAACTCAAAGAAGACGATAGCTGTATCAATTGCTCGTGGTCATCTCTATTGCCAAGGACACCACTAAACGGTATTCCATGAGTCCTCGTAAATTCAGTGATTGCTATCACTGTTTCAGGCTTCGTCCAATCACCACAATGAATCAGATAATCAATATCGCGTTCTAGTAGTAGAGTGAGGGCTTTTTGCAGAGTTGGCTGACGATCATGAGTATCCGATAGTATACCTATTTTCATATTATTATTTTAATCCTTGTTCGTGACAACCACCAATGTAAAACCGGCAGTGGCTTGGTAGCAACTGCCGGTTTTACTATGTAAGGCCCAGTGTTAGGGAATCAGCGAGTAAGTCTTGTACTGGAATTCATTCCAGTCAGTGCTTGATGAGACAAACTGTACCTTAATCCGAAGAGAGCTTTTGCCACTCGTGTACTGGGCAGGAATCTTGAAGTCATTTTCTGCCCATCGGTGATGGAAGTTTTCACCAGCAACACGCCAGGTACCAACTTGCTGCCCATCAACGGATACTACTGCAGTCTGGTTGGCAACCGCTTGGTCAAACATACGACGCAGGGTAACACCCTGGTTATTTGGATCAACTGCCATCGTGAATTGGCTGTAGCCCTTATGTGCGCGGCCAGTTGAAGAGCTTTCCACTGTATCTAGTTCACCGTCAAAGGTAAAGGTTCGTGAACCCCTCCAGGTTGAACCATTAACGGAGTAAGAGTGCTTCTTCTCACTAGTGCTATTATTAACATTAAGAGTGTCAGATAGAACTTGCTTCACTTCTGGCTTTGAGTAGTAGTGAACAAGAGTCCATGCATTGCTGACGGTCTCGTCATTGCCACCATGCTCAATGGTAAAGCGAAGGTCATTGCGATATGGAATTGCATCAGATATGAAGGTTCGGTAGGCAGAGACTTTTGCCTGATCACCCTCGTTTCCGTTGAAGGTATTTCCGTGAGTCGGAAGTGCAAATGGTCCGTGTTCATAGTACCAACCACCGTTATAAAAGTCTTCGGTACCGGTGCCGTGAAGCTGAGGTGTTCGACTGTTGTCGATCAATGCTCGCTCGTCACCCTCTAGGAACCAACGACTATTATGACCACCTTGTTGTGATTCAACGACGCTCACAACTTGCCCTGAACCCTTGGTGTCAAGCAGTACAATATCCTTGTCCAACTGTGTTGGTTTTGTCACATTGTACTGAGTCTTGAAGTAACCAACGTTTTGGAAAGAGCCAGTGTACTCTTTATGTCGAATTTCGTACGTAACGTCGCTAAGTTCACCCGTAGTGTTGTTAACAAGCTTTACGACTGCACGATTTGCATACGGCATTGGGAAGTACATGTAGAGGGAGCCGTCTTCATTCATGCCGTAGGCAAGTGAACGAGTTTCATGCTGCGGTCCAAATTCGCCGATACCAAAGAAGCCGCTCAGAGGTGCATCAACGCTTGGTGTTGTCTCTCCATCCCAGAAGATTTGAACCTTGGTGTTATTTAAGATATCGCGCTGGCTCGCATTTGTTGGGTAATCGTAGTCTCGGCTGCCAGACCATGTTTCGTTGGTATTTGTGTAATTGTGAGCAGTTTCCGAATCAGTGTTTCCGACATTTAGTTCATCGCTAAGGACCCGAGTTGCGTTGATCTTGCTATAGGTCCAGTAGGTAAACTCTGTCCAGTCAGTCTCTGAACTTAAGAACTGAAGTTGCACATTAATGCTGCTTTTGCCAGCGGTAAGAGTGGCAGGGATATCAAATCCGTAGGTTCGCCATGAATCCGTCTTATCTGTTCCGGCTGTTGTCCAGTTGCCGACAAACGTACCATCGACGTATACTGCTGCACTCTGATTAGCTACAAAGTAGTCTAATCGGCGCTTTAGAATAACACCTTGGTTTGATGGGTCTACGTTCATAGTAAACTGACTAGTGCCCTTGTGTGAGCGGCCATCATCAGTCGGACTGGTGTCTACTGGGTAGCTAAAAGTTCTATGACCCTGCCAAGCAGCGTTGTTAATAAAGTAATTGTGAGCTGTTTCGGATGTAGAATTACTAACATCCAATTTGTCGGTTTCTACGCTGGCGCCGCCGACGGTGCTATTGATCCAGTAGGTAAACTCATTCCAGTCAATATCGGAGCTAACAAAAGCTACTTTGATGGTAATTGATGACTTGCCTGCTGTGAATGACGAAGGAATTTCGAATTTTGAATCCCGCCACTGGTTAGTTATGTCGAAACCTGGTGTAGACCATTCGCCGACAAGATTACCATCGACGTATACGTTGGCCTTTTGGTTGCCAATACCGTAATCAAGGCGCCTCTTTAGGGTAACGCCCTCGTTAGACGGGTCGATAGCAGCGGTAAACTGGCTGTATCCTTTGTGGGCGCGGCCGTCATCAGCAACGCGTACGGCTGGAGATTGGTTGCCGACAAGACCAGGAACGTTCAATTTTATAGAAGAGAGCGAACGAGGGCCAGCTTGGTCAAGCAGGGTAGTGCTTGCGCCGGCAGCTACGTTTGCGGTACCGTTAGCCACTACGTTACCCTCATCAGATTTTGGATCTGCACCCACTTGGTTAAAGAGGTTGCGGACTGTGCTTGAATCTTCGTTGCCGGTCCAGGTTGTGACTGGGGTTCCAGGATCGAACTTGTGGTAGTTGAAGTTAAAGTAGAAACGTGATGAAGCGTCGTTTGTAGCGATCTTAATACCGGAAGTATAAGACATTGGTAAGTAGCTATAAGCTCCACCACTTGAAAAGGCACGATCGCCAACGAGCGGGTTAAGGAATGGAGCATTCTTACCGCTAAAGAAAGCACTAAAGGTAGTGTTTATACGTGGAGTCGTCTCTCCATCAAAGTACACCTTGAATGATGCATTAGGATCGTAGCCAGTAAACCACATACGGTACACTGCACCCGCTCCCTTTTGATCTAAAAGGATTTTATCGCCATTAGCCTCTTTATATAGAACATTGCTAAAATCATCGTTGCCACCAGTCCTATCGAAGCTCGAATTCTGTCCTGCTTGTTCATGCAGTTTTAGATTTGGTAGTTGCTCGAAGCTACTTAAGGCATTTAACCCTTGGCTTTCAGGAGCTACTGCACCGGCTGTAGGCGGCGTAAATATAACCAAGTTTAATAGAAGGACCAATGCGGTCCCAACACGTGCTACTTTCATTCTTTCTCCTTAATCATAAGCACTATGATGCCTTATTATTCAATCGCTGCATAGTCTATTCTTTTTCGAAAAAAATGAAGTCGTTTCAAGAAGTATTTGGACTGGAGATTACTGTTACTTAGGCAGCCTAACAGTAAATGTTGAGCCTTTACCGATAGTTGATTTTATGTCTATCGTGCCACTGTGCAAATCAATTATCTTTTTTGCCCAGTAGAGTCCAAGACCGGAACCCCCCACTGAATTAGAAAGCGGATTACTAATGCGTGTAAACTTCTTAAATAACTTATTGATGTCTCTCTCAGCAATACCGACGCCTTGATCGCGGATAGCTATAGATATGCTCTTCTTCGTGCATTTGACGCTAACAATGATTGATTTTCCCTCAGGAGTATATTTGCTTGCATTATCAATTATGTTCTCAAGAACCATACGTATTCGCTCTTCATCCAAAAGCGCCTCGCATTCTGTTTTCGGGATAGAGAGAGTTACTGTTTGTTGTCGTGACGCAAAAGTAGTCTTTTGTTCATCAATAATGCTCTGCAGTAGCTTATTGATATCTATATTACGTTTTTGAAGGGTTACTTTTCCCGCATCTATATTCGCTACTTTCAAAAGATCATTAACAATTTGAATTTGTCGCTCATTGCTCTCGTAAGCAGTAGTCGCCATAAGCTTCTGATCCTCATTCAAATCGCCTGCGTATCCCTCCAGTAACATACCTATGTACTGCTTTACGCCAGTAGCAGGAGTACGCAGTTGATGCGATGCCAATGATATAAACTCACCCTTAACTTCGTTTAGTTTCTTCAGGTTATCGCGCTGCATCGCCAAAAAGGCCAGCCGCTCTTCATTCTTCTTAAGAGCTAATGCAGCTTCGCGTTCAGAAGTAAGATCACGAGCTTCAATAACGGTGCCAACTGGAGTACCGTTTTTGACGATTGGACTAGCAGTAAAGGCAACCGGGTAAAAAGAACCGTCTTTGTGAACAAAAATCTCTTCACCGTGCTCACGTATATTTTTAGGCAATGCCCTGTCAATGGGGCACTCAAGCAGGGGATAGGGAGAGCCGTCGGGCTTCGTGTGATGAACAAATGTATGCAGCGGTGCGCCACGTACCTCTTCAAGCTTAAAGCCAGTCATCTCCTCTGCGGCATAGTTCATAAAGGTGCAGTGTTGATTTTCGTCCATCAGAAAGAGTGCCAGCGAGGCGTTATCCATCACTGTAGCTAAGAGTTTTGCCTGCTGCTTTAATTCTTTCCGAGCTAGGACCGCATCTGTTACCTCGAAGCCATGTATTAATACACCAATTGTTTGGTCATTCTCATCCTTGAAGGGCTGGAAGACGAAATTAACATATGCGTTCTCGGTCTTTCCCGTTAGGTGTCTATCTATAGCAACTTTGCGCTCTTTACCAAATACAGCCTCTTCAGTATCAAAGACATGCTCGACAAGTTCAAAGTAGCCCTGTCCCTCAATTTCAGGATAGGCTTCACGCATATCTTTGCCAATAATAGACCTGTTACCGAAAAAACTTTTGAACGATTCATTTGCTAAAGTCACCACACCCTCTCGGCCTATAAGCAGTGCGATAAGAGCTGGAGCTTGATTGAATAAAGATTGGAGCTTGTCTTTATCTGTAAAAGAATCGAGCATTTGTTTTTTCATTCTTAATCATAAGTATAGCTTCATTAGGGTTAATTAGTATACGGCTCATCATTAAAAATAGTTATTTGATAATTCATCATTCTGCGCTTATAATTGCACTCAAAGCATAAGGAATATAACTAAAAATGACATATGTCCCTGGCGCTACTGGCGCAAGCAAAATTGCCACCAGCGGTGATGTGGCTCTAAACAATCCTGATACGGGTCATGTACTTGCGTATGATGCATCCGTACAAAAGTGGAAAAATGCAACTCAGGTTGGTCCATATTCGCTTCCATCTCCCTGGCCTATTGATGCGCGAGCTTCTGTAGGTAAACAAGGCGTGGCTCGACCAAACGCAGCTATCGTAAACTGGCTTGTTGATGCAGGGCAGACACAGCCTTCAAACTTCAATAACGGTACAACACAACCAGCTGTCTATCCTGGTGATTGGTTGTCTGAAGAAGCTGTCGCTACTGTTGTATAAAGACGAGCTTCGCAAGATGGCTGTTTCGTAATGTATCTAACGTTTCTAAAACAGCAAATAGTATATTCTTGAGTAGTAACTTGAGAGTATCAAAATGTTTTTTATTCCTTTCGGTACAAAAGAACGTACACGGCGACAACGATTTCCATATGTAACGTGGGCTTTAGTGCTCGCTAATATTGCGGTATTCGCCTATCAGATATACTTGCAATCATCTATAGGACCGGCTGCATTTGCTAGTTTTATAAACCTATTTGCAACTACTCCTACCGACATAACCGATGGAACGCCATTCGAATTAAGCCTGCTGACCTCTATGTTTATGCATGCCGGCCTCCTTCATATAGCGGGCAATATGATCTATTTACTGCCATTTGGTGATAATGTCGAAGATCGTTTAGGACACGTGCGTTACATTATTTTTTATCTGTTATGCGGTTTTATTGCCACGCTGGTCTATGTCCTATTTAATCCCAACTCAACTATTCCACTGCTTGGTGCAAGTGGCGCTATTGCTGGAGTTTTAGCCGGATACTTGGCGCTACATCCTACCGGCTCAGTGAAGGGACTTCTGATAATTATTATTTTCGTAACCCGAATATCTCTACCCGCATTTATCTTTATCGGCTACTGGATAGCAACACAAATTTTCTACAGTGTGTCATCTTTTGGAACGATGAGTGATGAAGGTGGTGTTGCATTTCTGGCTCACGTCGCTGGTTTCGTAGCGGGTCTAGTCCTTGCACCGCTTTTAGCTGCCGGTCGGCCTAAGCAAGACCAAGCACAAGAGTTTTTGGGCTAAATTAGTAAGATTACTAACAGTCTATCCTAATAAGCTCATCTACAATTGAGTCAAGGTGGAAACCAAAAGGAGGCAAAAGTTATGAACTTTAATTTTGAGCAGTTTAAAAACCTTGGCGATTTAAAAGAAGTGTGGAATCGCCTACAGGAGCGAAACTGGTCTGGTCTTATTGAGGCAATTCAAGAAGTCCGAGACGAAAAGGGTAATACAGAACCATTAACGAAGACTGAAGCAGCAGCACATCAGGCGGAAGCTGAAGGTTATGATTTCCCTCAAAATCCAATTGAGCTCGCTAAACTGCTAAGCACAAAGTTTTAACATGAAGAATCAAAGCGGTAAAATCAAAGTTAGATTTTTCTTCTGGCCAAGTCTTATAATTAGTATCGTTTTGAGTGTTCTTTTAACGTTAATTTTAAATATTGTCCTGTAGAAAATAAGCCTATCTACCCCTGTTGATCGCAACGTGGTACACTTAAGAGCATGCGACAATTAAACGGTCGAGAATTGGCCGATTATATTAAAGAACGTCAGCTTCATCAAGCTCGTTCACTTCGACAAGCACATGGTATTGTGCCGACTCTTGCTATTATTCAAACGAAAGATGATCCTGTAATCGATAAGTATGTCTCGCTAAAGCAGGCTTACGGCGATGATATCTTTGTGGATGTTCAGCTTCATAAGATCGATCAAGCTGACGCTCGTAAAACGATTGATGCACTTAATAACGATTCTGCAGTTCACGGTATTATTATCCAACTGCCGCTTATGGAGACATCAGAAACGGAAGAGCTGCTAAACAGTGTTTCTCCTGAAAAAGATGTTGATGGCTTGGGTGTGGAATCACAATGGGATCCAGCTACTCCAACTGCAATTAATTGGCTGCTTGCAGGTTACAATGTTGATCTAAACAATAAAAAGATAGTGATTGTGGGTAAGGGTAGACTAGTCGGTATGCCACTATTGAAGATGTGGACCGCTTCCGGCTTAAATGTTACCGCCTTGGATAAAAACGATACCGATATAGATCGGACTATCAAAAATGCTGATCTGATTGTGACTGCCACTGGTGTGCCAGGGTT
>PJQJ01000010.1:21588-21869 GCA_002861585.1 Candidatus Saccharimonadota bacterium
TTTAGTGCTTCTTTGACGCGTTCAACAACCTGCCGAGGAGTCAGGTCAGCTTTGACGATGTAGCTGTGGATGCCGAGGGCGCGCAGTTTTTTTGGTGCTTCTTCTTCACCTAGATTCGTCAGCACCATTACAGTGACATCCTTGCCCCAATCATGCTTGCGAATTTCGGTTAGTGCTTCCTCGCCATTCATTTCTGGCATTTGTATATCCAGTAGAATAATATCTGGACGCATCTTTTCAACTAGCTCTACACCCAAGAGTCCGTTATCTGCTACTTCAAC
>PJQJ01000010.1:22095-23121 GCA_002861585.1 Candidatus Saccharimonadota bacterium
TAAAGCGCAACACTTAGATGATAAACAAGCTCATGACGCCCGTCTCCTGTTAGCTGAAATGTACCTAAAAAAGGGTATTATTGGACCCGAATATCTCTGCGAGGATGGAACGATACGAGCTGAGCACGATCCAATGCGAGCCTACTCAGAATACTTTGGAGTCTACTCTGAAAAACGTAGTGATGAACTGCTAATCAGTGGTCGATTAATACAGATCCCAGAAGGTGGCACAATTGATAATTTACAGGTGAGGGTTGATCAGTTGTCGCAGGAATGGCAAGATTTCTTATACTCAATTGATCCTGAGACCATAGTAGAAATGGCGTCATTAGTAAGACGACCCAATGCCCCCAAGCTGTCGTCCTTTTATCTTATTCGTGAAATACTTAACTATTCTGTTAATAATGATATTAAGTATTGGATCTTTGGCCTTCACCCAGGACTTGCACGAACATACCAAGGCCGTTTTAAGGGTGCTATTAAACAGATTGGCGAAGGGGTTCAGATTGGACATCTCAAACCACTAGGCGTTCCTTACATCCTTGATATTGATAGGGCAGTGGTGGAGTTTACCAAGGAGATTGACGGCGGTCCTATACATCAATTAGCCCAAACGGCGGTGCGTGACTTTATGAGACGGGGTGCACCGCTTAAATCTGAAGGGATTAGTTAATTTCCGGCAGATAGAGTAGAGTTCGATCTGATACAATAAGCACAAGCTTTATTGGCATAAAAGATCGAATCTCGTGCTTATTGGAATTACTCTAGTCGTTGTTGGCGTATCCTTATTTATTGCATTTTTAACTCTGCTTAAAAATGTTAGATCTAATGTTAATCAGTGGTATTTTTTAGTCATTCTTTTTTCTAGTGTATGGATTTTATCTGCTTCTTTACATACCTATCATCTTTTCAATTCGGTAGAGCTGATGCGCTTAGGATTCTTGGGCGCCGTCCTTATGAGTTATTCCATCTTCCGGTTCTGTCAATCTGTTGTCGGTGTTCGAGTAACACGCAAAAAGAGAATTA
>PJQJ01000007.1:0-10211 GCA_002861585.1 Candidatus Saccharimonadota bacterium
CAACAGAAACAGTATACCTCCTTTTTGCCCTCTACAAAATCAAGCAATCAGATTGTCAAACTCACAAGCGCCTAAGGGCTGCTATTTAAATTGAAAGAGTTCCTAAATTGACGTTGTAAACTGCTTTTGCTTAAATGGTAACAATTTAAGAGACAAAAGGATGACTTACATTCCAGGTGGGGGAGGCAGTAGTGCTGTCGGTACAAGCAGCGATGTCGCACTAAATAATGTTGCCGATAAAGAAGTTCTGACATACGATAGCGCCATTGCAAAATGGAAGAATGCCGTTGATCCACGAGATCGCACTACGCATACCGGCGTCCAGGCCATCTCTACCATTACAGGGTTACAAGTAGCGCTTGATAGCAAAGCCTCTCTTACGGTTGCATCGAGCACTAAAACTGCGTCATACACCCTTGCCGCTGGAGATACCGGTACAATAATCGAAATTGACTCAGCCAGCGCGAGCACAATTACCGTCCCTGATAATGCAAGCGTCGCCCTTCCGGTCGGTACAGTGATTGGTTTTCGCCAATATGGAACCGGTCAGGTTACCATTGTTGGCGCCACTGGAGTAGTGCTTCGATCACGTGGTGATGCATTTAAAACGGCCGGGCAGTATTCGGAAGGATCACTCAGCAAACGCGGCACCGATGAATGGATCGTCTCAGGAGATATGGTTGTATGAGCATGATCGCTCGTCGCGGAGCCGTGACAAATGGACGCAAACGAGCACTACCGAAAGTCCTTTCCGATAATCCTTTTACTACCGCACCCTTTTATATAAATCCCGAAAATCCAGCCAGGACAGAAGCTAACTCACTTCGCACGAGCGACCCTGATCGTGCTGCCCAGTTCGACAAAATTGGTGATAGTCCCGTGGCCATTTGGGCAGGGGACTGGATTCCACTTGGCACCGAAGCGGCATGGATTGATGAGCGCATGGACAAAATTCAGCTTGCCAGTGCATTGCCCGTTTTTGTGCTTTATAACATTCCGTATCGAGATAATGGCTCTTATTCAGGCGGCGGCGCAACAAGTGCCGACGCCTATCGCACGTGGATCGGTAACATCTTAACCGGTTTTGCCGGCAGACCATCTGTCATTATCCTAGAACCTGACGCCGTACCTCTACTGACAGGCTTGGTTGAACCGCAACGAAGCGAACGAGTCACCCTGCTAAACGAGACAGTCATACGGTTACGGGATGCCGGGCATCACGTCTACCTTGACGGCGGTCATTCTAACTGGCACCCTGCACCGCAAATGGCAGCACTGCTTGAGGAATGCGGGGTCCAGAATGGACGAGGCTTCTCATTGAACGTCAGTAACTTTAGGACAACAGGCGATACCATCACCTTTGGCGACAGCGTCAATACAAACCTCAGTGCTGCCAAAAAATACGTTATCGATACGAGTCGCAATGGAGTTGGACCACATGAAAGTGACTACATTAATCCACCGGGACGAGCATTAGGGGAGCAACCAACGGCTACAACCGCTTCTGTCGGATGTGATGCATACTTTTGGGTTAAAGCGCCAGGTGAATCAGATGGCGATGACGGCTCCTATCAGACGCATTCCGGCGAAGACGGCACTGCAACAGCAACCGGTACCATTGCTCCAACAGCAGGCAGCTGGTGGGCTAATTACGGTTATGGCTTAGCAGCTCGCTCTGCATGGGGGCCAGCCGCGCCGGTGAGTAGCAACGCAAAAACAGCCACTGTAACCAGTGATTTTACCTCGCTTGATACCACAAAATTCCCAGGATCTTTTGGTGCTGCAATTGTTTCCGGACGCGCCCAGATTGCTACTGACTCTACCTATCCGCGCGTCTCAACCGGAACCGATTCTACCGCCGTTCGTTATGATCTAACTGAATCATCGGTCTTTGTTGAGGTGCCAACAGTACCGAACATTGGAACAGGAACGACAAGTGCATTCTTGCAACTTGAGGCACCAGCAGGTACGGGAGTAAATTCCGTTGAAGTAGGCTGGCAAAATGGCAGTTTAATCTTACGAGAACTAGTAAATGGCACTTACAATGATCTGTCCTTAGCTTACTCGCTAACTCAGCATCGCTGGTGGCGCATAAGGCATTCCTCGGGAACAGTCTTTTGGGAAACATCTCCTGATAAATCAAGCTGGACCGTTCAGAGACAAAAATCTCCTGATGCAGCGATTGATCTAACAAAAGTTGCTATTGCATTAGTTTCGGGATTTTACGGTACAGAAACAAGCCCCGGCGTGGCGGAGTTTGATAATCTTAATATTTAGTCCCTATATAATCTACCCTTTGTCAGTCCATTTGACGCCTGAAACTGCTTTTGCTTAAATGAGAGGAAGATAACGAGATAGTTCTATGACATACGTACCAGGCTCTAGCGGCACAAGTAAGGTTTCGACCAGCGCAGATGTAGCCCTCAACAATCCGGCCGATAAAGAAGTGTTAACCTACGATGCAGCGCTTGCGAAGTGGCAAAACAAACAGTTACCTAGTAGCATTACCGGCACTGGTGTAGCCTCGATTATAAAGCTCACTCAGGCCGAATACGATGCTATTGCGACTAAATCAGAGACCACTCTGTATGTTATTCAGGGGTAAACATGCCCTTATTTTCTGATTTAAATTACAAAATAGGATCAGCTCAACTCGATAAGGCCTATCTTGGCACCACGCTTATCTGGAGTCGGCCTGATCCGGTTCGTCCAGCATCACAAATACGCTGGGTTAGTCCAGACGGTACGGGTGATGGAACTGACGCCTCGAAACCTGCTCCATTTAGCGCAATAAACAGCATGATTGCAGCGCTCACAAGCACCGGTGGGGAAGTCCGACTGCTCAACAATGCGGGTACTTACGGTCCGACACGAGCAGATATCAAAGCTGGTGGACATGCTGCCACCCCTGAAGGCCGTGTCCTCGTTCGCGGCTCAACGCCAACCGGTGGAGCTGCTCACGTCGAATTTGTCTCGCATCGTACTGTCCATGTTGGCCCTGGCCCAACCGACGTCACCTTTGAGGGAGTGAGTGATGGCGGCCAAGGGTTTATGCTATTTGCCGGTGCAAACTTCCTAACATTTCGTAATATTGATTTTCGTAATGTCCAAAATGCGTTCGTATTTAATAACACGCTGCACGATATTATCTTTGAAGACTATACCGTTATAAACTGCCAACGTAATATCCAGGTTATCGATACGACTAGCACAGTGGCAGTTGATCCCTATAATTGCACTGTTCGACGTACTGTCGTGAGAGGTTGTAGTAAGAGTGATGTTCGCCTGCAGAATAACTGTCATGATTGGTTGTTTGAAGATAACTTCTGTGACTCAGAACGCCAAACTGATGATCCATTTTTCATGGGTTATTTCTTAGATGGAACGGCCCACAATGTAACGTTTCGCCGCTGTGAAGTTATTAATGGGCACGACGAACAGGGTGGTGATCCACTTGCCTATTGGAACGGTGATGGCTGGTCAACCGAACGTGGCACGTACGATATTCTGCTAGAAGACTGCAAAGCCTCAGGACACACCGATGCTGGTTACGATATGAAGGGCGTTAATGTACGTATGATTCGCTGTGATGCGCGCGATAACAAACGTAATTTCCGGGTCTGGGACCAAACCAGCTACATGCAGGATTGCACCAGTCATGCACCATTTAAACGCGGTGGTTCAAATACTCCAGCTCATATTTGGGTCGCGGGCAGTGGGCATCTTGCAAATCATAATTTCAATTGGACAGATGACGATCTCAGTGTAGCGCTACCCGTCTACTTAATAGACAGCACGAGCACAGCTGCTGGCTCTGCCGATCAATATGGCGGCATGAATCCGCCAAAAGAACGATTAAAGTTGTCGCCAAACACATCGTTCACCTATCATCCATAAATTCTAAGCCTAGGGTTGCATGGAGCCATAGCAAGCGCTATGGTGGATATGAGGAATGATTTATACATGCGCTTGCCGTTACCTTTCTTCTGGATGTTCATGGCTATATCGCTAAGTGCTGCATTTTTTGTTGCATACCGATCAATCTTTTCCTCTTAAAATGAGGTAAAGGCCATGCGTTGGTTCATCAATTCCATTTAGATCATTCACAGCATCATCATTAAATTTTCAAAGCTAAAGGAGCATTAACAGATGGACAAAAAGACCCTACTAACAGGAATTATTAGCTTTATTGTCGGTGGCTTGGTTGTCTCTACAGCGGTTGTTGCCTCGAAGGGGTCGAATCAGAACCACTCAGGCGAAACTAGCATGAGCATGGACGCAATGACAGATGAATTACGCGGTAAAACCGGTGATGAATTTGACAAGGCTTTCATATCTACTATGATTGAACATCACCAGGGCGCTATTGAAATGGCGGAAATGGCTGATAAACAGGCAAAGCATCAAGAGATCAAGCAGCTCTCCGGAGAGATTATCACCGCTCAGGAAGCTGAAATTGCACAGATGAAAGAGTGGCAAAAACAGTGGGGCTACGAACAAAAAAGCGGCACAGGTCACTAAGATAACTTCGCGTTCTGTCATTTATTTAACAGCAGCACCTCGGTAGACAAGCGTACTATTACATAATAGAGACGTTTATGGCCCAACAGTATGACACTTTTTACGATTTACAGAAGAAACCATCAGCGACAACAGTCCCTGCTCGCGATATTGATCTGACCTTAGCTATTGCTAGGGCAGTAGCAGAGGCAGGCGGAAGGGCCTTAATTGTTGGTGGGTTTGTTCGTGATCTCGTTATGTCCCAGCAGCTGAATAGATCATTTACTGCTAAAGATATCGATATCGAAGTTTTTGGTATACCATTTGATAGCTTGTCTGAGTTGCTTCGACAAATCCATCCGGTGAATATTGTCGGTGCATCTTTCGGCGTCTTTAAACTTGGGACGATTGATGTGTCATTACCACGTCGTGATTCTAAAACAGGCCGGGGACACAAGGGTTTTCACATCCAAAGCGATCCTGGCATGTCTTTTGCTGATGCTGGCAGGCGCCGTGACTTTACGGTGAACGCGCTTGGTTTTGACCCGCTAACTGGTGAGGTCTTAGATGAGCATGGCGGCATTGATGATATCAAAAAGAAGCGGCTCCGAGCTGTTGATCCTGCTCTGTTTGGTGACGATCCGCTTCGTGTGCTGCGAGCAATGCAGTTTGCTGGCCGTTTTGGTTTTTCAATCGATACGGTAACCGTAGAGATAGCTCAGCGGCTTGACCTGCATGAACTGTCGAAAGAACGAATTGGGGAAGAGTGGAACAAATTACTTCTCAAGGCCGAGCGTCCAAGTATTGGCCTGCAGGCTGCGCGCGAACTCGGAGTTCTCTCGAAGTTACACCCGGAACTACAGGCCCTTATCGGCACGAAACAAGAGCACGAGTGGCACCCAGAAGGAGACGTCTGGAACCATACACTAATGGCAGTTGATCGGGCTGCCGAGATAGTACGGCGCGAGGGACTAGAGCACGAGCAGGCATTAACCGTGCTTTATGGTGCACTCTGTCATGATTTTGGTAAACCCACCACGACCAGTACTCATCCCGAAACAAAGAGGATCATCTCGCATGAGCATGCCCAGCAGGGCGTTCAACCGACTCGGCAATTCCTTGAGGGGCTTGCATTACCACACCGACTCATCAATAAAGTAGGTAATCTTGTCTCTGATCATATGTTCGTCGTGCAGGCTGGACAGGCAAAAGAAACGGCAATTCGCCGACTGGCTCGACGACTCGCTCCCGCCACCATTCAAGAGCTACTCTGGGTTGTCGAAGCTGATTTTTATGGACGCACTCTAGCGGAGTTTGATTTTACCATTGGTCATATTCTGCTTCAAAAAGCCGACCAATGGGGCGTTTTGCACGGTCCGCTTAAACCGGTTGTTCTTGGTCGTGATCTTATTGCTTTGGGCGAGCAGCCTGGTCATAAACTAGGAGCGATTTTGGAGCAACTGAGCGCAGCGCAAAACTCAGGCAGGTTCAACACTCGGGAAGAGGGCATCGAATTTTATAAGCAATTTATTAAACAACAGCACGATTAACAGCTCAGATAGTTGTTATTTTTACTAATATCTTTAGCTTTAGATAAAAAAGCGTATAGTAGCAATTATAAGTGAGTGAGGGGGTTGTGGTATGGAAGGTAAAAATTCCGGTAGTGCTGATATTAGTCCAACATCGACAGAGATTGCTCTGCGCGAACAGATTCCGAAGCCATATGAAGCTTTTCCCTCTTTTGATGATTTTGGTGGTCTTGATGACGAGATAGATCGATTAAAAGATGCGTCCGTTCTGTTTTCGCATCCAGAAGTCTGCCATGAATATGGGGTTCGTCGTCCAAACGGCATCCTACTCGTGGGCCCAAGCGGTGTCGGCAAGACAGAGCTAACACGAGCCTTGGCCCGAGAGACTGAATCAACGCTTGTTGAAATTAAGGTGAGTGAAGTTCTTAGCCAGTGGGTAGGAAACGCGAACAAAAGTTTAAGTGAAATATTTAAAAAGGCTGGCGGTACCGAGGGTCCTGTCATTCTTTTCTTTGATGAGTTTGACGGTTTCTTCAGTAATGAGGCAGGTGGCAACAAGGGGAGTGCGACATCTCTTATTACTGAGATGAAGCAGATACTCAGCAATTTGCAGCAGCTCTATCCAAATGTCTTGGTAGTTGGTGCAACTAATAGCACCGCTGGATTCGATCCTGCACTGCTGCGACCTGGCCGTTTCGATGTCATGTTGCAAATTGGAAAACCAAATGAAGACGCCCGGCGGGAAATCTTTGGTAAAAAAATCAGCGCACATTTTGAACTATATAGATTCAGTACTAGTGGTACTGGCGATGAGATCAACATTGATAATCTCGCTGGAGCAACTGAAGATATGAGCGGTGCAGATATAGACGCTATCCTCAACAGCGTAAGAACTGCAAAAGCACTCCAAAGGATTCGTACGGGCGAGCATACCCGCATTTGCCAAGCTGATGTCTTAAGGGCCATAAGGCTACACAGGGAACAGCGTCTTAACGCCGCTGATTAATGATAAGCATTATACCGGTTCTATAACTTAGTTGCATAAATAGCAAAATTGTGTATAATTCTCTATGCACTGAATGGGACTGGTTCTCCAATCTTTTCTTATTAAGACTGGTATTGTTTTACCCTGGCGCATAGCTACCTAGGCGAGATTATTCTTGCCCTGTTAGCTAGGCGTCTACCGAATGATGCCTGGGGTTGAGTCCAAAGTGGGCTTGACCAATCGAGAGGAGATCCAATGTCCCAGCTCAGCGCAGCACCTGCGACCGTTGGTCGCAGCTCCAGGCCCCGCATCATCATGGTGCTGGCAACCCTGGCGTCTCTCGTGCTCACCGCCCTGGCGAGCATCTTCGCTCCTGCGCAGGCCGTCACCAACGGTCAGCCGACGGGGGAGCAGCTCTTCACCAACGTCGGGCTGTTCTACGTCGACGGCAGCAGCGACCCGGGTGTCCAGCTGCGGCCCCGCTGCTCGCTGTCCGTCTACGCCTACAAGGCGGCCGCCACGGCCAACCACTGCGTGGACTTCAACGGGCAGGACGTCTGGGTGACGTTCGACGCCACCCGGAGCGAGACCCCGCAGGTCAAGGACCTGCTGCACGGGGTGGCCTACGAGTCGGACTCGCGCAACTACCTGCAGGGCGACTACGGCGCGATCGTCTTCGACGCTCCGGTCGACCGGCCGATCATGCACTTCCCGCACGTCGGCCAGCTGGACCACATGTTCGAGGACGGCACGTTGCAGACGGCGACGATCACGGTCGTCGGCTACGGCGCGGTGGACGTGGTCAAGGGCACTCGTGTCCGTGACCTCAACCGCAATTACGGCACGACGGTCGGCAACTTCCAGGCCATCAACGAGTTCCGTCTGACGCTGACGCAGAACGAGCAGAAGACCGGTACGCCGGTCGGCGTCTGCTCGGGCGACTCGGGCGGCCCGGAGGTCCTCGGCGGTGCGACTGGTCACATCCAGATCGGCATCGTCAGCACCGGCGACCAGAACTGCGGCAACACGAACGTGATGGCGCGCCTCGACACCCACGAGGCGCTAACGTTCTACTCGCAGTTCGGTCCAGTCTGGGTCCACGGGCACGGCCCCGTGATGCCCCACTGAGACACGCTGAGCTCTCGGGCAAGCGTTCTCGGTGAACCCGTCAGGGGCGGGATTGGCTAGCTTCGGCTGCCAGTCCCGCCCCGGCGGGCTGTTCTATTTTTGAGGCTTTTTCTATTCTGCTCTTGCCGTGCCTTCTCGATCTCGCTTTCAGGAATCTTCAAAAACTCCTTATACTCTTCATTTGTCCAAATAACATCTGTTAACCCAAGCTCATCAGCCTTTTCTTCAATCTCTTGATACGTTAATCGCGGCCGTGTTCTTAGTAGTGTAGCTACAAAGTAGTGAGGTTTAAGGATATGCGAAAAACGCTCTCGCTCTTGGCCAAAAACACCGATTCCCAGCTCTTCTATCAGAGTGTATCGGCTAGCAACAGCCATAAGTTCGTCATCTGAGAGGTTCTGAAAACTAGCTGGAAATTCACTGGCAGCTAAACGCTGCTGATATAAGTTCAGTAGACATTGTCGCTGTTTTTGCTTTTCCTCTAATCGCTCGTTTACCTCTGCCTTGAAGCTATCCCATTTATGATCAAATTCGGCTATTATACTAGTGTATGAAGGGCCCCGTTGTCGTGGTTGTTTTGAAAGAGCAATTATTAGAGCCCTGTTAAGCGACTCGAAACCGTATAACTCGGCAAGACAGACGCCGTATTCGACAAATTGCCCGTGTGACCATTTTTTAGTATTTGGATATCCTAAATATTCATTCAGCTCTCCAATAGTGACGTGTTGTCTAATGATATAAAATGAAGGCGAATTTACGTCTCTTGAGGCATATTCTTCATAATCCTCGAGTTCAGGTTTCCTACCTAACTCGGCTTCAACTCTCTGTGCGTGATTAACAAAGTCGCGAATAGTCCAGTTATCAAAATGACCTTTAGGGGAGTACGAGAGCAAAGACCCTACTTCGCTCTGAAACTCAGCTATAGTATCGAACCCTCCGCCAGAATCGTAATTCTTGTATTCAGGGCCAATACCTAAAACATAGAGTCGTTTCAGCACTTTACTCCGGACCTTAGGATTAGCAGTACCTGCTCGCTTGAGTCGTGAAAGCGTCCATTTTCCCAGAGTAATATAGTCGGAGCGAGTCCAACCTTCTGGACTCTGTTTGTCGAAGTCGTCTTTAGAGAATGGCAATTCCTTGGCGATTAACAAATCCTCAACAGGAACAAGATCACCAGGGGCCGACTCTTCAAGGCGTGCCGCAATCGCTGCTTCGCCAACTAATTGATCACCAGTTCTGGTATCGATCCAAAATTCACTCATACAATAAAATTTCGACGCCTAACTGATAGCTATACTCTTTCGCACTTCGCTTGGTAGCGTAGCGATAATCTCCTGATATTCCGACTCAAAAACACTACACCTTTGGCCGTCATAAAATAACTGCTCGTAAAAGAGATCGGCCGCCCAACCGCGAGTATCAGGATGTGGATCAACCAGAAGTTTTTGCCATGCTTTGATGGCAAAGGAGCGATGCGTCCTGAGCAAGTCCTCATTATTAGCAAGAATATTCACCAAGGAAGAGCGAACAACGGCCGATGAGTGGTTCATAAGGAATGCGAACATATCTTCAGTGAAAAGATGCGGATATGTCGCTGCATCGCCAACTATCTTTGCGATATTGTAGGCAAAATCAGTCAGATGGTCTCCGAATTTTCCAAGTCCATCTATAGCGCTCTGAATAGCCCGAGGATCAGTCCACTCTAGATCGACCGTTTCGGGTTGTTCACCACTAATAACTTGGCTTGCTTGATCAAGCGCTCGCAAAAAGGCAATTGATCGTTCGGATGACCAGTGCTCGGAATCCTGAGATATCTCCCATAATTGATTGTGCGCCCTAGTACTTACATCATCATCTTTGTCGTTACATAGTAGTGCAGCAGTTCGTGCAGCTACTGGTAGATTATTCTGAATAAGCGTTAGGACTGAAAGAGCAGCCTGCTCTCGAAGGAGCGGGTTATCGTTAGTAGCCATAGCCAAGACCACATCCGCAAATGCTTCAGGATCTTCGTTGGCTAACTGATCAAGAGCGTCATACATCGCTTCCATTTCGTCTGAAATCTCTGATTG
>PJQJ01000007.1:10448-14433 GCA_002861585.1 Candidatus Saccharimonadota bacterium
CTATTATCGATCTTCTTTCCGCACTTAATATACAAACAGCTCTGTTCACGGATGATTCATTATCGATTTTCGATGTCGTAGTGCGCGGTGAGGCTCTTGCCGCTGAAGTTGCTGATGCAATTCTTGCTGCTAATACCGCATTAATCCGTGACCGGCTGGATGCAGCGTATGACTACCTGATTGAGGAGGATGAACAGAAGCGGGCAGACCTGCTATTTGTATTTGGATCGGCGGCACCATACCGAATTGAAAGGGCGATTGAGCTTTTTAAAGCAGGGCTTGCGCCAAAGATGCTCATTAGCGGCGGTAAACCAATCTATGCGCATGAAACAGTCTTATCAGAGGCAACACGCTACAAAGAGATTGCAGTTGCAGCCGGAGTACCAGAAGCTGCTATTTTAATTGAATCGGAGTCAATCACCATTCCTCATAACATTATGGAAAGCCTGAAACTACTTGATAGGCAAGAGGAGAAGCCGCAGCGGATTATGCTTGTAAACGCCCCATTCGCACAGCGACGTGGATGGGCAATCTGGAACAAGTTTAGTCCAGAAGGGACCGAATTTATTCGTATTAATGCTAACGTCAGTGAGCGTTTCAACCGAGACAACTGGTTCAAGAATGCAGAGACTATCAGAATTATCCTAAACGAGTTTATCAAGATGCGTGCCTCGGTTGTCTACAACACAGCTTAAAAGGACCACTCCTCCAGAGTGTTATACTTATTGGTATGGCAACATTTTCTTTTGACACAGTATCTGAATACGACAAAGCCGAGATGAACAATGTCTTTTCGCAGACTGAGCGTGAAATTAGCACTCGCTATGACTTTAAAGGCACCCCTGCTGCAATCGAGTGGCTTGAGGGTAAAGGAGGCTTCAAGGTCATTGCTGATAGTAATATGCAGCTAGACGCAATTATTGATATCATTCGCAAAAAACTCGCAGTTCGAGGGCAGAGCAGTAAAAGCTTAGATTTAACCAATAAACCAGTTGAGAGCAACTTGAAGATCACGCAGGAAATACCTTTTAAAGAAGGACTGTCTCAGGAAAATGCAAAAGAGATTACCAAGCTGCTGCGCGAAAGGTTTCCAAAGGTAAAGCCACAGATCCAAGGTGATGCAGTTCGTGTTACCAGTGGCAGCAAAGACGATTTGCAGGCAGTTATGCAGCTACTGCGTGAACAAGATTACGACTTTGCTCTTAGTTTCATCAATTTCCGCTAGATTCCTATTGCAATTGCCAAGCATTAGCAGTGTAATAAAGGCAATTACACAAAGGAGCGAGTATGGATATTCCACGTCAGCGGTCCGAATCTTTAGAGATATCTCATCCCGCCGTGCGGCTGTGCGGCTTATATTTTGAACTAGCCATGTGGCAGACACTCGAAGAACCCGAGAAACATTTTATCCTTATGCATGGCAATGCAGAGACAGGAGGGCAGCTGGAATATATCGCTCTGATGAAGGAGGAGGAGACTATTCATCTTTTTCGCCGATCAGCTGAGAGTGAGAGCACCACTGCATTTCCATTCTTTCTTCGGCAGATGGTAACTGCTTTCGATGCACAATCCGGTGAACCGTGTCAATTTCCTGAAACCTTTCACATTGATACGTATGGTCGATTTCATCAAGAGTTGCAGCAGGGAAGTAGCGTACTCCTAAAGCCGGTCGATGATCATACGAACCTTCGGTTGAGCCAGTTCCTTGATGAGTGCAATCTTGCCGATATGATAATTCTGCAGCCACAGGAGTAATTAAAAAGAGCCGAGGTAATCTCGGCTCTCCTTTAGTGTTTTTGTATTAGTCTCGCTTTTTGTGCTCTTTTTTCTCTGGCTTGTCTTGCTTGTGACCAATGTGGTCGAAGTCAGTGACGGCTTTAGGAAGCTCAGATTCCGGAGCGGCAGCAGCTTCATCTTCGCTGAGGTACATTACGTAGACTTTACGAGTTAAGCCATGTGCAAGCTTCTGCTCGTATTCCACCTCGCGGCCCTCACGCTTCACTTTGTGGACTTTGCCCTCTGCTGCTGGACCACTCTGTTGCTCTTCACTAGCGTCAACAGCGGCAGCTAAGACTGGGTCAACTTCAATGTATGCAGCCTGTGCATACCACCAGTACTCATTCGCATCGACAGCCTCAAGGCTAATCTGCAGATTGTTCAATTGCGCCTCGCTTAGGGCACCAGTGTAGGTAACCGCAACCCATGCGCTCGACTGTGTACCGTTAAAGTAACGCGTGGCATCATACGACGAGAGAACAGTCGTACCTGACCGTAGAACAACGCGGAGCTTGTCGGTTGTGCCGCCACCATTTAGATGAACCCAGGCACGAACGCTCTTGGCTGTTCGTCCGGCAGGAACATTCGTTACGCCAACACGGTTCACCGATCCTGTTCCCCGATCTTCCAAATAGTCACTGCTACTGCTAGGAATTTGCGGGTAGGTAACCGTGTCATCCAAACGAGCCCACGCTGATCCATAAGGCACCTCGCGCCAACCAGCATACACATCAACATTTGGTCGCAGTAACAACGTTGGGCTTGGCTCGACAATCGGAGTGGGAGTAGGCTCTGGAGTAGGGGTCGGTGTTGGAGTTGGAGTAGGTGCTGGCTCCGTCGTTGCGCCATTTGCCTTTAGTGTCGAATACGTATCAACGTGATTGTGCTGCGTATCGACTTGCTCTAGGTCGTGAGCATTAGGGGCAATAACAGCACCGCCAACACTTGGTGTCATAATCGAGGTACTGTCGCTACTATGAGTCACGCCTAAACTGTGCCCAATTTCATGTGCAACGATTGCTTGACGCGTTGCATTAGAGTAGCTACCATCCCTTAGCTTGATGCTCGCTGTCTTAATAGCACCGTGGGTATCAAAGGTTAGCTCAGTGAGTCCTGCCCATGATTCTGTGTATGGTCCCGAAATAACCGGCACCTCAACACCAGTCGATCCAGCTGCAACTACGCTCGTATTAACCGTTGCAGCGGGTGACCAGCTTGCAGCTGCCTGTAACAGACTTGTCGTCCAAGCACTTGATGTCCCATCACCATAATCAACCTGTCGAGACAGGTTTGTATCTGCCCAGTGAACATTGCTCCAGCCGTGATGTGCTGAAACATAACTATTCGTCACAGCGCCAGCCGAAACAACTGACACAACAGCAAAAGCCGCCGTCATAAACGTCTGCTTTTTCCTCATTCTTTTTTTCTCCTCACACACATTAAAAGACGTCTGCGTTTCTAAGTCAGCCTGCAAGAAGCTACCTCCAGACAAGGCGAAAAAGAGAGAATCTTTTTGGTAAGATTATCGTTTTTGCCCACCCAAAAACTAAAGACATCCTCAGTATAGGGCTTACGGTTACTACTGCATGTAGTAGAATTTTAAAACGTACTTTTCACACTTAAAAACAGGCAAAAACAAGTCTATCAAGCCATGCCGTATGCTCCTATACTAAAGCTTAGTCATGTGAGTACTGGTACAGTACCTTTCCACTCACAGGCTTTTAAAAACAAAGTCAATCTTTGAAGTTTCACACACACTAAGTGGGCAGTACCCGCTAAAGCGTCCCTGATACTTCCATATCCACCAAGTACACTTTCTGGGCTCCCGGACTCTTTTTGAACGGTAAAGAACTCTGCCAGAAAGCTACTTCCACCATAGCCGTTCCTGATTTGCCCCTAAGGTAACTCAGCTGTTTTACAAACACAATTCATTTAGGAGCACGGATATGAGTACAAAGACTTTCATAAACAAAGAGGTTAGCGTCACCTCTGTTTACTTCAAAAACAACTTCAAGACCTTTCCAAAGCGGATTGAACTTGATGGTGATTGCTATACTTTCAGCGAGGGGTTGCAGTACCTTGTTAAGACCGGTCAGCAGATTACTCGAATTTTCGAGATGACTGACGGTGAGGCAAATTATCGGTTAAAATCCGACGAGAGCCAGCAAACGTGGACCCTACTTGCAATCACAAGAACTGTTTAGTTGAA
>PJQJ01000008.1:0-452 GCA_002861585.1 Candidatus Saccharimonadota bacterium
ATAGGAGTCATAAGCTTGACAATATAATCGAGCGTTTTGGGTTCGAGGTTGAGAACCGTCATCGAGCGTATGATGATGCCGAAATTCTTTATAAGTTCATCACTCATTTGCAGCAGGAGCAGACGCCCGATCTTGATAGGCACATAAACAAGTTAATCATGACGACACCCTAATGGTTAGAGTGAGCGATCAAGAATTCGAGGCTATCGTGGCCCAAGCAATGGATGCAATGCCTAAAGAATACATTGAGAACATGCAAAATGTTGCGTTTATTATTGAGCAGACGCCAAGCGAAGAGCAACGACACCGCATGAGGCTACAACACAACCAGACACTGCTTGGACTCTACGAGGGAATCCCGTTGCCGGCACGCGGTGCTGGTTATAACCTCATCCTGCCCGATAGGATAACTATTTTTAAAGAGCCTGCTGAGCAAAATGCGGAGTCAATCG
>PJQJ01000008.1:486-1103 GCA_002861585.1 Candidatus Saccharimonadota bacterium
GCACGAGATAGCACATCATTTTGGGTTAGGTCATGCACGCATAGATGAAATTCAATCGCATCGAATTAGCTAAAGTTGCTGCATTTCGCTTACGTTAACGCTATACTAGGATTCAAGAAAATTCGTAGGGGGCACCAATAAAACCCAGAGCTGATATATCACCGTTTTGGTTTAAGCGCATTGCTGAAATGTCGGTTCTTATGTGTGCCGTTATTATCGGACTATCCATTGCCGATCTACTTGTGTTACAGACAGGGAACTCTGCTATTGGCTTACCGTTTATTCCGCATTCTATCGTTGCTGCAGCCTCGATAACCGGTGCAATCGGTATCGCTGCGGTTGTCCTTCACAAAAAGGAGAACCTCTTACTCCCGCTGGCAGCCGTCACCTTTTACTCACTAGTACTAACGGTTGGAGGGCTCATCGTCTTAACCGGCTTCAGCACATCACCATTTATTGCCCTCTGGATGGTTGTTACTATCTTTGCGGGCATGTTTGGTAAGAATGGCATTGGTGTCGTTGCTGTTTTTGCGCATGGTTACTTGGCTATTTCAATTGCAGCAGGGGATAAGGTACTGCCAAAAGAGTTGGTTGTTTTTGCTCTTGCCGTTGAACTG
>PJQJ01000008.1:1397-3854 GCA_002861585.1 Candidatus Saccharimonadota bacterium
AATGACGTAGTCCAGCAAGTGCTGGCAACTAATCAGGCGGTTGTTAATAACGACATCACCCTTACGACAAACTCTGGCAAAAAACTTATTATTTCATTGCTTGTTTCACCTGCGAGCATGCACAGCTCAGGTGCTATCGTCGTGTTTCGTGATATTACAAAGCAGAAGAGTGAAGAGCGCCAGCAGGCAGAGTTTATAAGCACGGCCAGCCATGAAATGCGTACCCCAGTTGCAGCAATCGAAGGCTATCTTGGACTTGCTCTTAACCCGCAAACCGCAACTATCGACGACAAGGCCCGACTATACCTTACAAAAGCGCATGAATCAGCCGAACATCTTGGCCGTCTGTTTCAGGACCTGTTGGATGTTTCTCGTGTTGATGATAATCGCCTTAGCAATAATCCGAGTGTTGTCGACATGGTTGCCTTTGTTGGTGATCTAACGGCAATGTTCGATATGAAGGCAAAGCAAAAAAACTTGATGCTCTACTTTAAGCCGGTTCGCGGCGATGTGCCTAATGATCTTAACCGCAAGATGAGCCCCGTCTTTTACACGTTTGTCGACCACGATCACCTGCGTGAAGTCATCTCAAATCTCATCGAGAATGCAATTAAATACACTAAGCAAGGAAATGTCATTGTTGATGTACAGGGCGATGATGATAACGTCACTGTTAGCATTCAGGATAGCGGTATCGGTATACCATCCGAGGACCTACCGCATCTGTTCCAAAAATTTTATCGTGTCGATAATACTGATACCCGTGAGATTGGTGGTACCGGGCTAGGGCTTTACCTCTGCCGTCGACTCGTAGAGGCGATGAACGGCAAGATCTGGCTCGAGAGCGAGTACCAAAAGGGGAGTACTTTCTTTGTACGGTTCCCGCGTATGCTTCATGAAGATGCGATGCAACGGCTCGAAGAGGCAGCGGCAGCGGTGGAGCAAAATAAGGTTGCCCTGGCTCCTAATCCACTTGCGCAGCAGGCTGAATTGCTGCAACAACAATTAGCAGCCGAACAACAAGTGGCTCATGAAGCAGCTGTTAACGAAATTGCTCGACAGCAAAACCAAGCGTAAGAGCTATGGATTTTTTAGCCTTAAGCTCATACAATGGTGACTAATATGATAAAAATTATGCTCGTCGAAGATGATAAGAGTTTGCGCGAAATTTACGGCGTGCGTCTTTTAGCTGAAGGTTACGACATTGTTTCTGCCGGAGACGGTGAAGAAGCACTGGCAATGGCAATTAAAGAACGCCCTCAGTTAATTATTAGTGACGTCATGATGCCTAAAATTAGCGGTTTTGACATGCTCGATATTCTCCGCTCAACCACTGAAACCAAGAATATTAAGGTAATAATGATGACCGCGCTTAGCTCTGAAGAGCAGCGAAATCGTGGTGAATCTCTTGGTGCTGATCGTTATCTCGTAAAGTCCCAGGTCGGAATTGAAGACGTTGTTCGTGTTGTCCACGAGGTACTCGGCGATCAACAACCGGCTCCCCAGCAACAGCCACAAACGGCGCAATCGGACCCAAAAGGACAAGCGCCAGCACAACCGACTCCGACACCGCAGCAAAGTAGCGTACTAAACCCTGCCGTTGCCCCTGTCGTAAGTCAGCCGTCGCTGGCGCAGCCTCCAGCTACTCCACAGGTGCAACAGCCACAAACATTGGCAGCTGCGCAACCTGCTCCTGTTGCACCCGCAACGGAAAGCCCAAAACCCCCAAGCATTAAGACGCGGATTATTCAACCAATTAGTAATCCTGCATCTGCTCCAGTTGATTTTGGTGAACTACTTGATAAAGAACTTGCAAAAGAAGCAGGCGTTAACGAAAACGATATTCCAACAGTCGCTACTACTGAACAGGAAAAGGCACTTATTGATGATCAAATAAATCAGTTTGCCCAGACACCAGCACCAGCAGCACCGCAACCATCAGATCAAGGCAGCGATGATACTAGCAGTGTCGATGTTCCAGAAATCAGCATTGGTAGTGATGGTAATATACAGCAAAATGAACCTCCAGCTCCGGCTGCAGCTCCAGTGCAAGCGCCATCATCAAATGATGAAGCCATCGCCGAAGCAATCCTCGCGAGTGCAGCATCGCAGCAACAGGCTCCTGTAGCGGATACATCTACATCAGATTCATCACCGGCTAGCCCGGTACAAGCTCCAATTATTCAGGACATAACCGGACCAAGTCCAGCTGCTCAACAAGCGACACCACAGCCTGCCATGCCGCAGCCAATCCTGCCGCAAACACCAACAGTATCATCAGAGCCAACACAGATAACGATCACCCAGCCTTCGGCAGAAGCCCAGCAAACACCAGCACCGGTTTCAGCACCAGAAGAATTTACACTCCCACCAGCGCCACAACCACCGACGCCACCTTCTTTCCAGCAACAGTCACCGCCACCGCTTCCACCTGTGCCGCCCCGTGCGTAGTCTCTT
>PJQJ01000008.1:3871-6977 GCA_002861585.1 Candidatus Saccharimonadota bacterium
CAGTATGGTAGAAGATCAGCCAGTCGAGAAGATTCGACTTAATAAGTTTATTGCGCAGCATCTTGCAATCGGCCGTCGTCAAGCAGACGATCTTATTTCACGTGGCGACGTCCTGCTAAATGGGCAACCGGCAACGTTAGGGGATAGAGTGCAACCCGGATTTGATACTATTACCGTTAGCGGAAAGGCCATAAAACAGTCGAAAGAGACAACTTTTGTCTATTTAGCCCTTAATAAACCGGCAGGATACGTCTCTTCACGGCGACAGCAGGGTGACAATCCAACGATTTATGCTCTTATTCCAAAAGAGTACCACCACTTAAAACCGGTTGGTCGACTCGATAAGGACAGTTCTGGCTTACTACTCCTAACAAACGATGGTGATTTCACACATCGAATGACACATCCCAGCTTTGCCAAGACAAAGCAGTATGAGGTAACACTTGGTCGTCCGCTAGAGCCACTGCACCGACAGATGATTAATGATCATGGCGTTCAGCTAGAGGACGGCGGCAGCAGATTGCAGCTGGATCGACTTAATGATGGTAACGAGACAGAGTGGCTCGTAACCATGCATGAAGGCCGTAACCGGCAGATTCGACGTACCTTTGGTAGCCTTAGATATAGCGTTAAACGCCTGCATCGTATCAAGTTTGGAAACTATGAACTAAATGACCAATTGCAGCCTGGGTCATTCGTCGAAATACCTGTTGTTCAGTAAATTCTATCGTTTCGCCGCCCAAACGGCTCATCAGCATGATTAATACCTCATGGACTATAGAATAATTTGATTGTGCAGAGCCTGACCGGAACACGCTGTTCCGGCCAGGCTCTTTTGGTGCGGAGGACACCCACGTGATGGAGCGACTGCTCCTCAGCTTACGCCGAAGAAGCCCCTCACGGGATCGATCGCGAAGTAGATCACGAACAGCACCGCCGCCACCCAGAGCAGCGGATGCACTTCGCGTACCCGGCCCTGAGCAACCCTGAGCACGGCGTAGCTGACGATCCCGACACCGATCCCATTGGCGATCGAGTAGGTGAACGGCATCGTGACCATCGTCAGGAACGCCGGCAGCCCCGTCGCAAGATCATTCCACTTGATCTCGCGAATCTGCATGATCAGCAGGAAGCCGACCACCACCAGGGCAGGGCTAGCCGCCTCGAACGGAACGATCGAGACCAGCGGCGTGAAAAACAGCGCCAACAGGAACAGCAGCCCCGTCACGACGCTCGCCAAGCCCGTTCGAGCACCTTCACCGACGCCAGCGGCTGACTCGATGTAGGTGGTGTTGCTGCTCGAGCTTGCTGCGCCACCAGCGATCGCTGCGAAGGAGTCGACGGCCAGTACCCGAGTCACCCCGGGTAGTTGACCACGCTCGTCCAGCAGACCGCCTTCTTTGCCGACTCCCACGACAGTTCCCATGGTGTCGAAGAAGTCGGCCAGCAGCAGGGTGAACACCAGCAGCACGGCGGCAACGAGCCCAACCTCGGCAACGCCGCCAAGGAGGCTGAAGTCACCGAGCAGAGTGAGGTCGGGCAAGCCGACAACCCGCTCCGGCAGGGTTGGCACGTTCAGTTGCCATCCCGTTGGGTTCACCGTGCCATCTGCACCGACAGACGGTCCGATCTTGGCGACCGCCTCGACAATCACCGCCAGCAGCGTCGTCAGCACGATTCCAATGAGGATCGCACCCTTGACGCGGCGGACGACGAGCACCGACATCAACAGCAGTCCGATCACGAAGACCAGAATGGGCCAGCCGGTGAGTTCGCCGCCGACACCGAGCTGCACCGGCACCGGGCCGACATCGGTACGACGCACGAACCCGGCGTCGACGAAGCCGATCAGTGCGATGAACAAGCCGATCCCGACAGCGATAGCAATCTTCAGCTCGTACGGGACGGCGTTGAAGACCGCAGTCCTCAGTCCGAACAGGACCAGGGCCAGGATGATGAGGCCCTCGATCACGACCAGCCCCATGGCATCAGCCCAGCTCATCTGAGAGGCCAAGCCGTACGCCACGACAGCGTTGAGGCCGAGGCCCGCCGCCACCGCGAACGGGTAGCGGCCGATGAGACCCATGGCCAGCGTCATGACAGCAGCGACCAGCGCTGTGACAGCCGCCACCTGTGGGATACCGAGCACACGACCGTCAGCGTCGGGGACCGTGCCGATGATCAGCGGGTTCAGCACCACGATGTAGGCCATGGTGAAGAAGGTGGTGAGACCGCCGCGAACTTCACGCTCGATGGTGGATCCTCGTTCCTGGATGCCGAAGTAGCGACTCAAGCGGCCGCCTCCTCGCATCGCTCCTGAGCGCTCATCGCGCTCTGTGATTCGAGTTGTCAAAGCTGCCTCCGCAGTCGCGAGCCCTCCCCTTATAGAGGGCTAACACCGGGCATTGTAGCACAGCAAAAAAGTCATACCAAATATCAGTGGATTGAAGGTATTTTAGGAGCAATAGCTCAAAGCGATACCATCGTTTAGAGTAAATTGCAATCGGGCAATACCGCTGTTATAATAGATGTAATGAGTAAAGCACTGCCTACAGTAGCTATAGTTGGCCAAGCGAACGTCGGAAAGAGTTCGCTTTTTAATCGTTTTATGAAAGAACAGCGGGCGATTGTTGCCCGCGAAGCAGGAACGACCCGTGATAATGTCCTTGGCAAGGTTACTTTCGAAGACCGAACTTTTTGGATGGTAGATACTGCTGGTCTAAAAGACCCGGAAGATGAGTTTGAAGCAACAATTCAGGAGCAGATCCAGGAAGCTACTGATGTTGCTGATGTTATCTTAGTCGTGGTTGACGCAACCCTTTATCCTACTCAAGAAGACCGGGATATCGCCAAAAAAGCTCTCAAGAGCAAGAAGCCAGTTATTCTTGTTATCAATAAGACCGATCTTGCCGGTAATCTCTCGACTGATGAATTCCGCCGTCTTGGCGTAAAGGATATGATTCGTACCAGCGCCGAGCATAATGCTGGTGTCCATGAAGTACTGGGCAAGGTTGCCTCTTTGTTACCGCCACGCAAAGACACACCAGAAGATGACGTTCTGCGCATTGCCCTGATTGGCCGTCCGAACGTCGGTAAGAGTAATCTT
>PJQJ01000030.1:0-396 GCA_002861585.1 Candidatus Saccharimonadota bacterium
GCAGCAGGAATGCTTGTGGTCCACCCTGTGTAACATCGGTAAAGTTATTTAGGTGGGTTGCACTTAACTTGTACTGCTTAAGTGACGGCGTAAGTAGATCTTTCACTGTTGCTTGTGGGAGCGTCACTAATCGCTCGTGCCAAATTGTTTCGGCGGCCGTAACTAGGTTTGATTCAGAAAACGGCTGATCGTGTGTTGTAGTTGGCAACTCTGCAGCGGTAATATATGGAGCCGGCAAGACGGCTTTGCCGCTGACATCTTGCTGGTAGGCACTGAGGTACAGGTGCTTTTTAGCACGAGTTAAGGCAACGAACAGCAAGCGGATTCGCTCGTCGTCACTATCCCCTGCTGGTGCCAACGGCAAGTTGTACGGGTAGCTGATGCTACTGCTGCGGC
>PJQJ01000030.1:650-1469 GCA_002861585.1 Candidatus Saccharimonadota bacterium
GATAGATAATCGCTGGCATTATTATTCAGCCCGGTACTTGGGAAAAAGTAAGCTCGTAGCGGCGAAGTAAACTCTTCCGGCGGACCTTCCTTGAATGGTTCATCTAGTTCATCAAATTCACCGTTAGCGACTTGGCTCTCTTCATTACCAATCATCTTATCCAGAATAATCTCAAGCGGTTCATGCTGAGACAGGTGGCCAAGCACAATGAGCCACTCTGCTAAATCTTTCAGCCTACCAGGTGTTTCTAACATGACCTCAAGCCAGAGGCGTCGATCTTTAAATGCCTTAAGACTGAGCTTCCACATGTCCATTGTGGAGATACCCCAAGCGGGGTGCGATAGGAGTTGCGGCAACATGCCATCAACATCCAAAAAGCGCTGCTCACCCAGCAGGATCAGGACGTTTGTCAGCTGTTCGACTAGCAGAACCGGTGGAGTATCCAACACATTATCTTGGCGCTCGTAGGCAACGGGAATACTGGCTTGATTCAGATACGGCAGAATCTTTTGCAGCTCTGAGTGGTTGCGGCCTATGACGGCAATTTCGTTTGCGTCTTCTCCCTGATTCAGCAGTTCTTTTATCTGGTGCGCAATCCAAAAGTACTCGTCGGTCTGTGTTTGCAGCATGTGCATTTCGACGATGGTTCGCTCCTCTTTGCGGTGTGCAGTAAGGGTTTTATCAATGTCTTTAATGACGTTCTCTAGCCGTTCCTGGCCCTGCGTAATAACCGATCGAGCTGCGAGCAGGATTGGTTCGGTCGAGCGGTAATTATCGGTCAAGGTTATGATAGCTGGATCCTTGTAGAGATCCTTGAAA
>PJQJ01000030.1:1579-2608 GCA_002861585.1 Candidatus Saccharimonadota bacterium
GTATAGCAGGCGCATCTGCGCACCATTTGTGTCCTGAAACTCATCAACCAGAATGTATTGGTACTGTTCTTGCAGGTTGTAGCGCAGTTCAGCAAAGACCTCTAGGCCGTGGACAACACGAAGGATCATATCATCAAAGTCATAGAGCGATCGAGCCTGCATAGCCAGGAGGTATTCATAGTAAATAGCACTCAGTGCTCGCAGTTTTGTGTTTCGTTTGTGGTCTTTAAAGACAAACTCACCCTGGTCATTCTTTTCTAGCCAGCTGCTGCGCCACGCGCCAAGTGGCTTGGTGCTACCCTCTTCTTCGGACTGCTGCAGTGCACTCTCCAGACTATGCACGACTACCTTTTGCAGAGTCGTATAACCAATAACAGGTATCGGCGTGTCTTGGTACTTATCAAGTTCGTTTATGGTCTGCTCAACTTTCGGAAAAGCTTTTTTAGACAAGCGCTCACTAAACAGCTGATTGAGATGCGGCTCTGCATAGGCAATAAAGACCTCATTATGGTCTAAAATCTGTTGCAGCTCATCGGGCGTCAGACCGCTCTTTTTAAGGTCGCTGATTGCTTTTTGGCTATCGCGCAGCGCAACGTATTCGCCGTTCATTTTAGCGGCTAACGGATTGTTGTGCTGCAGCTTATTAAAGATTTCCAGCAGAACTTCATAACTACTAAGTTCGTCTGCTGGACGAAAATGCGCTCCCCGATAAAAGAAATCAGCATAGGAATTTATAATCTCTGATCCAAACGAATGAAACGTATGAATCGCGACGCCGTATGCCTGCTGTCCGATCATACTCACAAGACGGTTTCGCATCGCGGCGGCACCGCTTTCGGTAAAGGTAAGACAGAGCACATTGCTCGGTAGTGCATCGGTCCTGCGCAGAATATTAGCAACGCGCATGCTAAGTAGCTGCGTTTTGCCTGTGCCTGGTCCTGCCACCACCATAACTGGTCCCTCAATGGTATCGACAGCCTCTTTTTGACGCGCGTTAAGCGCGCGGTAATTCTCCGCAAATGTGTCCAT
>PJQJ01000030.1:2650-3147 GCA_002861585.1 Candidatus Saccharimonadota bacterium
AGTGGTTTACAATAAGATTAAATGACCGATGAAATCTACAACGATACCACCCTGGAACGGATAGCGGCTGATGAATTTCGTAAGAACCTACAGATTAAACAGGTCATCGTTCGTGATGTACCGACAGGGCGAACGTCCAATGCGACGCTCTTTTTAACTTCTAAAAACAGGATGTACTTATTCGTTCGCGCAGAAGCACCAATGATTCTTGATGACGTTCGTAAGATTACGCACCGTATGGGGCTAGAGGCCGGAGAGTTTATCGCCCCCTTTGGTGACAGGGAGTACTTTAGCGAAGTTGCAAAAGCTCGTTTTAAGGCAGTCTTTCCTGGCAGGGCAGTTGTTAACGAGGATGACATTCGTTTTTATAAGATGCTTGCGCCCTATAATCCAGCGTTAGTACTGATTACGGCCATCAAGCTCGGTGAAATCCGCCAGTTTGACCCAGATTCTGGGCAATGGCGTGTTATAGCACGCTATTCATATCGGCACGTAAC
>PJQJ01000030.1:3413-4194 GCA_002861585.1 Candidatus Saccharimonadota bacterium
CTTTTGGAGATTGTTACCGGCGATATAAATACCCTTTTTGCGAAAGCCGACGACCACAGCCGTAAAAGAGACAGGGAACAAGAAGCAATTATTCAGCTGCAGGAGCGATTGGTAGATTACCCGGAACTTCTGGGATATCTGCATGCATATGAACAGCGTAAAGACATAGAAGCAGTGTCGGTCTATTGGCTCGATAAGGCGACGGTAGTATGGACGCACTTCCCGGATAGGGGTAAGAATCTGCGCGCACTTGGTGTTTCAAGCCGTGCACAGATAGATCAGTGGTACGATAATCTAATTAAAAAGTTGAAAGCAAACAGCACTATTGAACCACCGCAAGTGGTCAAAGATGTCCTTTATAATTCCTACGTTCGTATGCGCAGTGAACTGCTCGATGACTAATACTATTATTCTACCGTGTCCGAGTAATGAGCGCAGTAAATGTGAAAGCCCCGCAACCAGTTACGGTTGCGGGGCGTTACATTCACCTCCCTTCGTATTCTCGGAGTTTGACGGTGCTTATGATCACCAGCGGTGCGAACACCACTAATGATCCAAGCATCGCGGTCATTACGCTGATATCCGCTAGGGCGTTGATACCCCAGACAAGCGGGATGTACAGCAGCTGCGCGACGCTCGAGGCCACCGACACTACCGTGGATTGAATATCCTCGGGTGCATGTGCCTGAAACATCGGTCCCATCGTTGCCTGCAGCCATCCTCGAGCGAACCCGAAAACAGCGTACAGCCCGATAGTCACCATGTTTAACGACAGGCCGAG
>PJQJ01000030.1:4428-4886 GCA_002861585.1 Candidatus Saccharimonadota bacterium
CGGCTGCAGAGACACGACCTGTGCCCACTGCTGCTCAAAGTTCAAGAGCAGTTGTTTGCAGTAAGCCCGCATCAGTGCGATGTCAGCTCCATTGGTAAAGGCCATGCCGATACCAATGATTACCTCGGCCACGATGATGTCGCTAAACGACTGAGCGAATGCATAGTACATAAAGCCCAGTGCCGTCAGCAGATCACCGATGAAGTTACACCACTTGCGGCTAAACCTGTCGGCCAGCCAACCGGTGGGAACGTTCAGCAGTACCAGGGCGAGTGTGAAGATAGCCTGGCTAAGTCCGATTTGGGCGTAGTTCATACCGATACTCTGGTAGAACTCCGTGATGATCGGCATAGCCAAGAAGGCTGCTCCTAGCACCGCTTCTATCTTGAGGAAGCGTAGGCTCCTTCTGGTTTCGTTCATGACGAACTCCTTTCCGTGTGGGTGTGAATGAACGTGAC
>PJQJ01000030.1:5075-5939 GCA_002861585.1 Candidatus Saccharimonadota bacterium
GATTGTCCAAAACTTTAGGTTCATAAAACTAAAATAACATAACTACAATATTTGTCAAATATACGAGCTACTTACATTGACAAACGTAAGCTTTTATGGTAATATCGTGACAAGGTTTTCTCGCACTATGCTTGAGGACTCCTGCCCCTTTTCATCGTCACCCTAAATGAGTGACACCGAGACAGAAGGAGTCAAGTTGGATCTATTTGCAGTGCTTATCGCTGTAATGATCTGTACTTTGGTAGTCGGTGCGTTCATCTATTCTCACGAGGAGTATCACTACGTTTCGCGTATATGGCTTGTAACAGCCGCTGTAATGTCGGGTCAGCTGAGCACCTATATCTCAACTGGCACGTTCCCCATGCCCTACTCGTCCTGATCCACTCCACTTCCCCGGAAGGAACCAGCATGACTCAGCACTACGCCCCCAGTTCGAGGACGTCCGGCGCTAACAGGGCGATTGTCACCATCGTGACGGTCATCTTGTGGCTCGTTGGGCTGGCATTCGTGTTCAGCGCGTTGAAGCACTTCAATGAGGGCTTCACGTTCGGTGCTGGGGCCAGTCGTCTGATGTTTGGTCTTCTCGCAGGCGGCAGCGCCTTGTTCTTCACTGCGCTGCTGCGCATGACCGATCCCACTCGTCGCTGACCTGTTCGGCTAGCGAGTAAGATTGCGGCGCAGACAGCCCTGACCCTTCTGTCTCCCGCAACCAGAGTTGTAAATCTACATTTACGCCTGTGGTTGCAGTATGTGACAAACAAAAAAGAAGCCTTTCTTGGCTTCTTTTTTAGATAGGTTGCGGAACTAAAGAGTCAAATCTTTTTCACTACTTAGTTCCACTGGCGAGGCTCAACGATCACAAGG
>PJQJ01000001.1:0-1036 GCA_002861585.1 Candidatus Saccharimonadota bacterium
GGGCATGTTCACTACCCCTTCCGTAAACAGTAAGAGGGAGATTTAGCTTGGTGCACGCCATAACGGCAAGGTCTATTCGCTTGTATGGTTCTTGTCGACCAAGGGCAATGTAGCCTTCGCGCTGCTCCAGCTTGGGTAGATTCGCAAACCGAGCAGTATCGACAGGAGGGTGGATAACTATCGAATCTTTATTGTAGTACTGCTCGATGCGGGACTTTACTTCGTTTGAATTAGCTATGAAGTAATCAACGTTCTGTGCGGCCTTGTAATCAAGCCGACGCATCCACCGCACAAAGGGCGGAATAATAGGTTTTATGATTGGATTAAGCTTTCCAAACGGTGGGTTTTTGCGGTACTCATCGTACATATTCCAGTAGTAGCGAATAGGTGTATGGCAGTAACAGATATGAATGGCATCCTGGCGCTTTTTAACCTGCTTGCTCTCTGCGCTTGAGCTGCTGATGATGATATCGTAGTCACTTAGATCAAGGGATCGAAAGGCCCAGACCCGAAGCACAGGAAAGAGCTTATGGAGCCGCCTAATCGGTCTAGGGAGTCGCTGCAACCATGTCGTGTGAACGGTAACATCCTCCAGCTCTGGAAAGAGCGATGGCTCGTAAATTGATGTATAGATTGGTGCATCCGGAAAGGCTTTTTGTAGAGCTACTGCAACACGCTCAGCACCACCACGAGTGTTAAGCCAATCGTGAACGATCGCAACTTTTGGCTTTCTCCTACCACTGTCCATTTAGCGGGCACCTTTACGAAACAGGAGTACCTGTACGGTTTTAAACAATATTTTAATATCAAGCCAGAAGCTCCAGTTTTGTGCGTAGTACAGCTCTAGTTCAATTCGTTTCTCAAACGATAGATCACTACGACCAGATACCTGCCAAAGCCCTGTAACTCCGGACTTTACGCTGTGTAGCAGGGCACCACGCCGCTCAGAGAACTTCATCTCCTGTGGCAGAATAGGCCGTGGCCCAACAAGACTTAGATCACCGCGCAGCACATTAACGACGATCTGTGGCAGCTC
>PJQJ01000001.1:1391-2365 GCA_002861585.1 Candidatus Saccharimonadota bacterium
TGCACGGCAATGACTGGATAGCCCAAAAAGACATCGACTGTGTTTTTACCCGAATAGAACTCTGGCTCACCCGGAATAAAGGTGTAGTTGATATGCGAACACTGGGCAGCATTCATTATCATGAGATTTCGCTGGGCTGTCTCGTAAAGATCAGTTTGTATAATCGTTGTGATGCGATCGGTTTTGAGTGACTCTAACGCCGCCTCGACAGTCTCGTAATGCTTCAACGATGCATTCTTTGGCAGTACCTGATCAGGACCTGCGACGGCAACAACGTCATAACCAGAGCGCGGTGTGTCGCTCATCTGCGAAGCGATATCACGAGTTGCTTGCGAGTTACCGATAATAAGAACGCGGCTAATGCCAATACCGAAGCGAAACAGCAGCGTTCTTATGAGCCGCAGTATTTCACGCTCGAAAACCAACAATAAGAACGAACCGATAAAAGCGTACACTGCAACTAACCGCGCTGGAAAGACCGGCTCATCGATAACAAATGCATAGCCAAGAACAATCAGGATACCGATAAAGCTACCAATGAGAAGCTTTGTCCATTCGACTAAACGTCGGGAGTAAACGGTACTGGTGTATAGGCCTAGGCTTGCAAAGACCAACAACCACAACGGCGCAATACTAGTGAAGGTTTGGATAAAGTCCAGTGCGTAGACCTCGTTGACGAGTGGGCGAGGGTCCATTTGTACTCGCAGAATATAGGCAAGCGTAAAGGCTAATAGTAAGACGAAAAAATCTCCCAAGATCAGAGCGATGCTGTAAAATTTTGCGCTTCGAGTTGGCATACGAGTGCTTTTTTAGGTTGCCTTTTGTTCTTATAGTAGGAACATTTGTTTCTAGATAGAGCTATTGTACCATTAAGAAGGTGAACTAATCATATGATGCCTCATTCTTATCTAATAAAAATACTTGCATTCGGCCTACTGACTATCTTTGGATTGATCTCTTTTCATGCCCCGATA
>PJQJ01000001.1:2734-3202 GCA_002861585.1 Candidatus Saccharimonadota bacterium
TTTATTCTGCCGCCGGACATCCTAAGTAGGATCGGGTATGGCAAAGAGACGATTGCGCCGTACTTAACAATCGACAAAAACCCCGAATTTATTCGCATTAACGGGACGCTGCGCGGTCCAAATCCGCTTGGCGTGTACGCTCTTATGGCAATCAGTTTGCTCGGGGCATTTGTTCTTAGTAAAGAGATGCGCCATCAAACAAAATCGGTTGGACTGGTTATGGCAGGGGCGATCCTTATGGTAACCCCGGCCGTCCTATGGGCGAGTTATTCCCGTAGTGCGCTGGTGGCTGCAGTTATTAGCGCTGCGATCGTTCTGTTTGTTGCCCTGTCGCAAAGGTTTCGGCCACGACTCCTGCTCGCCCTAATGGTAGTACCGTTTATTGTAGGCGGCGGCGTGCTACTAGCAGCGAAAGACACATCGTTTGTGCAGCATGTGGTGTTGCACCGCGACCCGGCTGATCCGGTC
>PJQJ01000001.1:3765-4064 GCA_002861585.1 Candidatus Saccharimonadota bacterium
CGATGATTGTTGGTAATACGCTTGGTAATTTAATTAATTTTATTGCGCAAAAGTACTGGGTGTTTCATCGGCAAAACAGGGCAAAGATGCAGGCAAGCCGATACATTATATTTATGATTATGAATGCCGCTATTAATTATGCGATTATCCTGAGTCTAGAAAAATATTTACAGATTACGCCGTACATTGGGCAGTTTATTGCCGGATTGTTCTTCTGGGTATGGAACTTTATTTGGTATAAGTACTGGGTCTTTGAAAAGGTGAAAAAGGGATGAGCCAAGAGCGACCAAGTAAAAAGC
>PJQJ01000001.1:4284-5311 GCA_002861585.1 Candidatus Saccharimonadota bacterium
TGATCCAGCTCGAGGCTTCACTTAGAGCAAGTGGGCCAAGGGCGTAGAGGCTAGCGAGGGATTATTTACCTAGGTAAGTATCGTCCGTGCTGCGCTCTTTGTCGTCTTCATCCATATCCTCGACGTGTTCGCGGTAATCTTCGGCATTCTCGTCGCCAGGATACTCTTGCTCGGTAGGGCTAATCTTATCGAACTCTCTCTTTAGCTCATCCTCGGGTATTCCTAGGAAATCAGCTGGCTGGTCACCCTGTTCGTACTGAACACGGTCTTCTTGTTCACCGGTGGCGATATCATCCTGATAGGTCGTGAGGGTCGGGTCCGGATCAATGCGCTGATCCTCTAAAATGCTCTGTTTTTGGCCAAGGTCATTATTGATCTCGCTGCCTTGCGGCGAATTTGTTAATGGGTCCGGAGACTGTGGATTGCGAAAACGATCATCGGTTGTGTTGTCGTCTTGGTTGCTCATGGAGATTCTCCTGATTAAGTACTCTGTTTCAGTGTAGGTAGGTTTGATTCTTATAGCTGTTAAATATCTTACTGTTCGAATCGCGAAACAGATTGACGTACTCTTATTTCGCATTTATAATACCTCGAGTATTACGCTATATTCCGGGGTAGCGCTCCGCCGGCTGGCGGAGGTAGCGCAGTTGACTACAATGTTTGACGTATACGTTATTTATAATCGACAAGCTGGTAAAATATATATTGGCCAAACCGCTAATATTGATAAGCGGATGCAAGAGCATAACCAGCACACATTTAAAGGATTTACAGCAAGATTTCAGGGTAGCTGGGAGTTGATTTTCAAAGAATCTACTGCCACCCGCTCTGAAGCACTAAAGCGCGAAAAACAGTTAAAGAGCTTTAGAGGCAGGGAATTTGTAAAAACTTTTATTCCGGGGTAGCGCAGCGGTAGCGCAGTTGACTGTTAATCAATTGGTCGCGGGTTCGAATCCCGCCCCCGGAGCCAAGAAAAAAGACTGACCATGTGGTCCGTCTTTTTTCTTTTGCCTTTCCGGTGCTGGGT
>PJQJ01000011.1:0-927 GCA_002861585.1 Candidatus Saccharimonadota bacterium
GACCAAAAAAATTATTTGCGCGATAGTAGTATCAATAAGGAGAGACTACCCATGTCCGATGACCACCAAACTGCTCGAACCGATAGTTTTCCTGTCCTACCATGGAATAACAAAGATGACATTGATGCACTCATAGAACGAATCGGTACTAAACAAATAGTTATGCTTGGTGAAGCCTCTCATGGCACACATGAGTACTATGAATGGAGAGCGGAGATAACCAAGCGATTGATTGCCGAAGGGGGCTTCACTTTCGTAGCCGTAGAGGGGGACTGGCCTGATTGCTACGCCATTAATCGATACGTCAAAGGGTACGATACCTCGAGCAAAAGCGCCAAAGAAGTTTTGAGCAATTTTACGCGTTGGCCATCATGGATGTGGGCTAACGAGGAAGTTGCTGAATTCGCTGAATGGCTACGGGAACATAATCAGGATCGACCGAAGAGTGAGCGCGTAGGGTTTTATGGGCTCGATGTGTATAGTTTATGGGATTCGATGCAGGCCGTGGTGCAGCACCTGCAAAAGGTAGACCCACAATCTGCCGATAAGGTGAAGGAAGCATACCGCTGTTTCGATCCATATGGTGGCAATGAAACAGCTTATGCCTACGACACGCCTTTCGTCCCTGGTAAGTGTGAAGATGAAGTCATTAAAGCCCTCGAACTCCTCACCGATAAATTACAGGATCATTCAAACGATGGTGAAGCTGATTTTAACGCTCAGCAGAATGCGCGAGTTGTCCGAAATGCAGAACAGTATTACAGAACAATGGTTCGAGGCAATGCCGCATCATGGAATGTTCGTGATCGGCACATGCATGAGACGCTGCAAGCTCTTTTAGATCGACAAGTAGGGGAATCAAAGGCGATCATATGGGCGCATAACACTCATATTGGCGATGCAAGTGCAACCGATATGGCCGATGCT
>PJQJ01000011.1:1102-1330 GCA_002861585.1 Candidatus Saccharimonadota bacterium
GACTAGGAGGGAAGGACTTCCTGATTCCTGATACGACAAAATTACCAGAAGAATTTTGTCGATCCTGGGGCCATCGTGCTATCGGTGTCGTTTATAATCCCGAATATGATCGAGCCGGCAATTATGTGCCGAGCGTTATTCCAAAGCGGTACGATGCTTTTATCTTTATTGACGAAACAACCGCACTACGACCACTCAAAGTAGCAAAGATTGATACACATAAACTCG
>PJQJ01000011.1:1497-5357 GCA_002861585.1 Candidatus Saccharimonadota bacterium
CTGAAGTTTTAAACGCATTCGCTTGGTTTTATTCATACACTCATTATACCGTAATTAAAAAGACATAATCAGTAGCGGTTATTACTTCCGCCCGCAATGAGCCAATCCTAAAAGACTGACTCATTGCTTAGCTGGGATGGAGGGATTCGTTAGTAAGTGCTCACAAACGGATGAATCCTATTTGCTCGGCCAAGCAAGGAAAACGAATACATT
This sequence comes from Candidatus Saccharimonadota bacterium, assembly GCA_002861585.1. Lineage (GTDB taxonomy): Bacteria > Patescibacteriota > Saccharimonadia > Saccharimonadales > Saccharimonadaceae. Next base: position 1,711 of record PJQJ01000011.1, read on the forward strand.
CACTGAATGTATTCGCCCTCTCGGGGTTCGAATCCATATACAAGCAGATAGAAAAAAGACTGAGCATATATGCTCAGTCTTTTTTCTATGGCTGGGATGGAGGGATTCGAACCCCCGAATGCCAGGACCAAAACCTGGTGCCTTACCACTTGGCCACATCCCAATAACTCAAAAGAGTATAACAAATTCCGTTAAGAATGAGTAGTGCAGGGGACAAGACGGACAGGAATTACCGTCCGTCTTGTCCCCATTGTCCAGCAGACACGCGCTAGGCAGCCGTTCAGTAGAGCGGAACGTGTGTGTAGCGCTGATCGTCTCGCGTAGTGACCTCGACGAGACGTAGCCCCACTGGTTGATCACCCCTCTTCTTCGGCAACGCGAAGAAGATGACGTCGTCAGTGCCAACGCCCATACGGTACATGCCGTTGGGCATTTCGTGAGCGTATCGAAACGCTGCAGCGTGAAATCCGCTCATGAAGCCGGGTCGCACAAGTGCGTTCTTCGGCTCCACCTGAAGGACGGCCACGACAGACTCACCGGGCTGGAATCGATCGTTCGAGCTATCGACTCCCTCTACCCTTACGAGCTGCGTACCACCCCCAGAAGGGTCGTCCACCTGTTGCCAGTCAGACGTGGGTCGCAGCAGCCACCATGTCCCGGCTACAGCTACGACAGCGACTAACGCCAGTACTGCTACCAGCAACCTTCGCTTCATTACTGTCTCGCTTCCGTGAGAGCACCTGCTGACAATATTTACAGTACAATCTTAGTTGTATATTTGCAAACTTCTTACTCTAATAAAGGAGGGACTGTGATAACTGCAGTCTCTCCTTTATTCCAAGTGATGGTTTAGTCGCGACTGCCGCGTCCTGAATTACGGCCAGAAGAATCATCATCACCATTGTCATCTGATGTGTTATCGATATCATCATCGTCATCACTGTCGCTCATATGGTCGTCAGATCCACCGCTACGACCACTGTTCGAGCCACCGGAGCCACTGTTTGAACTGCCTGATCCACTATTCGAGCTACCAGATTCCCTGTTGGTACTCTGCTCTGCGCGATGCTCAGCATCCTGACGAACCTCTTGTGACCGCTCACTACCGCCTGTTTGAGGTGTTGGAGTTTCAGTAGGGCGTGCGGCTTTAGTACGAACAATGCTGCCATCAGCGGCGTTTACATCAACACGAGCTTTGTCGGTGAAGCGAACGCTATAGACGACAATGCCGCCCTCAAGCTCAAGTTCAATCTTAAAGACCTTACTGTTAGGTTTTTCGGTCTTTGCAATTTCAAGTGCCTTAGCAAAACCAATACCGCCGCTAAAGGTTGCTGGTAGCTGCTCGGTTGTCTTTTCAGTTTCGGTCAAAGTCTTGAGCTTTGCACCGGTTCGGGCGTTGTACACGACAACCGTACCATCAGATAATTCCGCTTTATAAACTAGTCCTGAAGCAGCCTGTTCTAACTCAATATGCACCACAGTGACACCCTGTTTTTCTTGAACGGCAGCAGATGTAATCGTAGCAAGGCTTGCAAGATCAGTTAGTTCGGCCGAAAGAATCTCATCCTCAACGGTTGCTTGTTCAGTAATACTGTTGTTCTGAGTCTGCTTGTTCATGTTGGCATCATAGACACGATAACCAATAAGGCCAACTAGCACTATGCCAATAGCAGCCAGACCTGCTTCAATAGCGGTAAAACCGCTTTGATTATTCTGTTTCATTATTTTTTTACGATCCTTTTTGTTTGAGCTTACTTTTCTATGATTATATGCCAAAAGTAGTTATTTACAATAATATTTTATAAGCAACTGCTGCATCAAAAATCAATGTTTTGTTAACTGTCTGCTGTTCATCCAATCAAAGATAAGATTAGCAATAAAGTAGGCTGCAAGAGCGTACATAGCCCCAAGAATTGCATCTATTACGTAATGCTCACCAAGATAGACCACGCCGATCCACATAGATACGGGGTAGATGATAAGCCAGCCCATTCTCCTGAAACCGAAAGCGCGAACAAGGAAAAGAGTAAACAGTAGCGGGTATGCCGAGTGCAGGGAAGGAACCGCGGCAACTAGGTTAGGCGAAAGCTTGCTATATACCTCTGAGAAATTAGTCACGCCCATGGCCATCCATATATCGCTCGATATGCGGTGGATTGGTTCGATAAAACCCTTATCGCTCGCAAGCCAGGGTGGAGCAGCGGGGAAGAGAACGTACGTTATGAATGCAGCAAAACTTAGCAACACCAACGCCGATACATATCGCCAATACAGAAATGGCCGCAGCTTCCAAAGTATAACTGCAAGCAGCACGGGCAGAAGAAAATGTGCCGTATAGAGGGAGTAGAAGTAAAAATCATACCACTGCAGATGGCCGTTCCACCACTTCTCCTGCAGATAGACCGTCGGTAGGACACCACCAAAAAGGGTGCGATCGGCAACTATCATTTCAAAATAATGGACATTTTTGTTAAGATCATCGGCGATTGATCGGAATGAATCATAGACCAGCAGCAGAGCAATAAGTGGGACAAATCGTACCAAAAACGATCGGGTCTGGCCAAACGCCACAAATATGACAAGCAGAATTAAAAAGAGAGTATCCGGCGTCCAAAACTCTCGCTTAACAACAAATATCACTGCGACAAGCAGGACAATAACAGCGCGCAAACTAAAAACAAGTTGATTCTTACGAAAGTGACTAATAGATGAATGTAGCAGCGCCTGTTTTTGTTTTTTTGCCATCGTTAGGACTAGTATACAGCAGCGAACGCTCGTGCTAATATTGCTTTTTTATGTAACTTATGTTACTATATTTTTCATATGAGCAATCATATGTACTCTGTACTAATTACCCTAGACAACTACAGCCGCCTACATGGATTTACCGGTAGCGCAGCGGTAGTCATGTCGCACCTCCTTAAGTAAGCTAAACCTTTACAAGGATGTTGAAAACCCGTCAGTCTAACTGGCGGGTTTTTGCTGAGAAAGCATTGTTGCAATTCGTTCGGCTAACACGGTCCGAACATCCAATAGTTCTGAAAATTCAGGGTACTCATTGCGTAACCGCTCTGTTTTCGGTGTGGAATTAACCCATACATGCTCGGCTGTTATTACGCCGTTTGCCCGAAGCATCTCACCATTGTTTTCGAGGTGAGTAAGCGAAGGAAGAAACTTGTCGACCACGCGTACGAAACGGGCTTCAGGCTCTGTTTGCTCTTCATAACGTTCAAGTAATTCAAGGAGGTAGGGAACCGAAGCATACTTTACTTTGAAGCGCTCAAGTCCTTCTGCTTCACGCACTTTTTTATCTGCTAAACCTTTATCATCAATATTAAGGGTTGAGGTATCACCGCCTTCTGTTTCGGTCTCAACAAGATCATGAACAGTAGAGAACTGCGACACTAAGCCAAGATCAAGATAAGGATAAAACTCTTTCGCAAGTGGAACGGCAACCAGTCCCAGCATAAAGCTATGTTGAGCAACATCCTCAACTCGTCCGTCTGGAAGGGTAGTAGCTCGAAGAATCTCTGCCGTCTTAATAGCCAAATGACCCATCTGCGAAATAAGATCTGCTTGCTCTAAAAGTGCTCTTTCTGGTGTTTGCCCTGGTCTTAAAATATCAGCCACGTATCTAGTACTCCTCA
>PJQJ01000005.1:0-8219 GCA_002861585.1 Candidatus Saccharimonadota bacterium
GTGTGTATGGTGGCTCTGGATCGGCATAAAGAGTTATACGCGTCCAGATGTTATTCGTTGGTCTAAGACTATGTTTGGTGCGTCGCTTATTGTTATTCTGATCTTTTCACTGATGATCTCGATCGATTCGTTTCTACCATAAGTGATGGTATAATTCCCTTATGGTTTTATTTCTTCACGTGTCTATTGCTGTTGCAAGCCTCTTGAGTGCAACCTACGTACTTCTTCTGCCAAGCAACAGGGCATTAGAAATTTCTCAGGTTCTTATTGGACTCACCATTGGTAGTGGTACACTGCTAGTGCTTCTTTCGCCTGCATATCTTATCCAGGCCTGTATCAGCGGAACAGTCTACGCCCTGTTTGCATTGCTGATGACGATCGTAGCCCATAAAAGGTTAGCGTCAGTTCACATTGCTGCTAACAAGGAGTAATTCTTACTCTTTTTAGGATTATTTGTTAGGATTAAGTAAAAGCATTAGCTGTGTGCCAAAAACAGAGAGACATAAGGAGTATAAACATGCATGTGGTTATTGTCGGCGGTGGCTTTGGTGGAGTCAAAACCGCTCTTGATTTAAGTAAAGACAGACGTTTTAAGATAACACTTATCTCCGATAAAGATCATTTTTTGTACTACCCCGCCCTTTACGGTACGGCAACAGGTGGCAGCCATCGTGAATCAAGCGCACTCCTTTCAGACATCTTTAGAGGCAAGGATAATGTAAAACTCGTACTCGATCGCGTTACGAGTATTGACCCTGGCAGTAAGACTGTTGTGGGTGATAATGGTACGTATCATTATGACAATGCCGTTCTCGCGCTTGGTGTCGTTACTACATTCTTTGGTATTCCTGGCTTAGCTGAAAACTCTTTTGGCATTAAATCTTTAGCAGAAGTGCAAGAATTAAAAGACCATCTTCATAATGAACTCATCCAAGACCGACATATGGATAAAAACTATATCGTCATTGGTGGCGGAGCGACGGGCGTCGAGCTTTCAGCCGCTCTATCTAATTACTTACGAGAAATTGCAGAGGCTCATAAGGTCAAGCACGGTAAAATACGAATCAGTCTTGTAGAGGCATCTGCTCGTGTCCTGCCTCGAATGAGCGAGAAGGCCAGTAAAAAGGTCGCCGCCAGACTAAAGCAGCTTGATGTCACAATTAGAACTAATGAGCGAGTCGAAGCGGTATCGGCAGACGATATTACAATCAGCGGCAAAGGGGTACCATCACATACCGTCATCTGGACTTCAGGCGTGACCAACCATCCCTTCTTCAAAGAAAATGAACATGCCTTTGAGTTTGCTCCCAATGGTCGAATCGTTGTTGACGATCAAATGCTCGGAGCTCCGCACGTCTACGTTATTGGTGATAATGCCGCGACAGAATTTACTGGCCTCGCTCAAACCGCACTGCACGACGCTGCCTTTATATCCGATCATCTAAAACGTATTGCCGATAAGAAACCGCTAAAACGCTACAAAGCAGTCAAGCCACCAGTAGTTATTCCGGTCGGTAGCAACTGGGCGATTGTTGAATGGGGTCGAATCACTTATGGTGGCTTCCTTGGATCGATACTCCGACGCATCGCTGACATTATTGGTTATCATGATGTTATGCCGATCGGTCTAGCACTCGGAGCGTGGAGAGCTCAGTTTATCAATGAAGAAAAGTGCCAAATCTGTCGTGTTGCGCAGAGTAAGGGCACGTCCTAGACAATTAATCTTTGACGAAACTCTACTGTTTCACTATGCTTAAGGAGTATGAGGGTACTAATTATTATTGCCCATCCACAGGCAGGTAGTTTTTCACATAAAATTGCATCAGCCTATCAAGAAGGTGCTGTCGCCGCAGGACACCGTGTTCAACTTGTCGATTTATACCGCTCCCAAATGCAACTGGGCTTTTTGAAGCCAGAGCCAAAGGCTGAGTTTGAAAAGACACATGCCGTTCGTACCGCTTTTCAAGAAATGGTATATGATTCAGACGAGCTCGTCTTTATTCATCCGCTCTGGTGGGGTGGACCTCCAGCGATCTTAAAGAACTTTATCGACCAGGTATTTACACCGGGATTTGCCTATAGACATGCCAAGAAGAAATCAATGCTCCCCGAGCGGCTCAACATTGTGCCGGAGCGCTTACTGGGCGGTCGTGAAGTTCGACTATTTATTACTTGTGATGGTCAACGCTGGACGAACGCACTGCGTCTTATGCCCTACTTATCGACCTGGCAGTACTATATCTTTCGCTATACTGGCCTTAAATTAGCATCTTTTCATCTGTTTGATTACATGCGTCGTCGTGACGATTTAACGAAGTCAAAATGGCTCGCAAAAGTCCGTACAATTGCCTCTTCTAAACCAGCACTTCCGGTATAAATCAAGCGTTGCTAAAAGCAATACATAACGCTTATACTTAGACCAAAGCAAGTAGTGTGCATTAAGTGCGTCATCAGTCATGAAAATAACAATGTTAGGGTGGGAACTTCCACCGCACAATAGCGGCGGTTTAGGAGTAGCATGTTACGAGATAGCCAAGGGGTTGGCTATCGAAGGTTTAAGTATCGACTTCGTTCTTCCCTACAGTGCTGAGCACGGTATTGAAGAATTCAACGTTCACGGTGCTTCTGATCTAAGCGCGACACAAGTGCTCCAGGGACAGTTTGGAGCCTATGACAGCGCCTCACTTGGGTGCGACAGTGACTGCAACCATTCCCCTTCTAATGATTTACGTTCATTACAAAAGCATTACACAAAATATGTTGAGCGACACATAACGAGACTAGACCCTGACGTCATTCATGCACACGACTGGTTAACTTTTGAAGCTGGCATGCGCGCAAAGCAACTCACGCAAAAACCGCTGATTGCCCATGTACACGCAACGGAGTTTGATCGGTCGGGAGAACACAGTGGCAATCCAATTGTTCATGATATTGAATATAACGGCCTTATGATGGCTGATAGAATTATCGCCGTTAGTCATATTACAAAGCGCATTATCGCTAGGGAGTACGGTATTGCTAGCAGTAAGATCGAGGTAGTCCATAACGCAATCAATACGTCTTCTATCGCAGAAGAAATCAGCTCTGCTCAAACGTATGTATACCTCGAAAAGATGAAGCAGCAGGGCTATAGCGTTGTTGTAAGCCTTGGGCGTCTTACTGTCCAAAAGGGTCTGCAGTACTTTCTTGATGCCGCCGCCCAAGCAAGTAGCGTCAACAATAAACTACTCTTCTTGATTGCTGGTAGCGGAGAACAACGCGATGAGCTTATCGCTAAAGCTGCAGCTCTTGGTATTGCCGATAAGGTTATCTTTACGGGATTTGTCCGTGGTAAACAGTGGCGTGATGCTTATCGAATCGGCGATATGTTTGTTATGAGTTCTGTTAGTGAACCGTTTGGCCTAACGGCTCTCGAAGCAGCCGGATACGGCAATGCTATCATCTTAACAAAGCAGTCTGGTGTCGGCGAAGTGCTTAGCAATGCCCTACGGTACGATTACTGGGACACTGAGCGCCTAGCGAACCAAATGGCAGCCGTTTCGACTCATGCTGAGTTGAAACGATCACTGCAAGATAATGTGCTGGATGAATTTAAGACGTTTGACTGGCAGGATGCAAGTAATAAATGCCGTGATATCTATAGGCAGCATGCAAAGCAGCCAGCAGGAGTACCCGCATGAGCCGTAAACGAGCTATCGTTCTCTATCTTCACGTTCACCAACCGCACCGTATACGGGAGTACAGTATCTTCAATGCGGGACAGGACCACAACTACTTCTTTGACGAGCAATGGGAAGCTCGGACTAATAATCATAAGATTCTAAAAAAGGTCGCTGAAAAATCATACATTCCGACGAACACTCTCCTGCTTGATCTACTGCACAAACACCCAGAATTCCGCGTCAGCATAAGCATTACCGGAACTATCCTAGAGCAGATGGAATACTGGGCACCAGATGTACTGCAGAGCTTCCAGGAGCTCGTTAAAACTGGTCGCGTCGAGATTGTCGGTGAGACATTCCACCATAGCCTGGCTTTCTTTTTTAGCCGAACTGAGTTCGAAGCGCAGGTTCAGATGCACCGAGATAAAATTCAGCAGTTATTTGGAGTAACGCCTGTTATATTCCGAAACACTGAGCTGAGCTACAACAACGATCTTGCATACTGGGCTGATCAGGCCGGCTACAAGGGCATCCTAACCGAAGGATGGGATCCGGTTTTGCAGTGGCGCAGCCCTAACTTTGTCTATCGTCCAGCCTATACTGAAAATATCAGGCTGCTTATGAAGAACTATCGCCTGAGTGATGATATTGCCTTCCGATTCTCCAATAAAGAATGGGCGCAGTGGCCGCTCACTGCTAATAAATTTGTCCACTGGGTTGACCAGCTTGACGAGCAGCAGACTAATATTAACCTGTTTATGGACTACGAAACATTCGGTGAGCACCAGTGGGAAGAGACCGGTATTTATGACTTTATGCATCATATGCCAGAAACATTTTTACGAGGTGAGGGCAATACCTTTATGACCCCGAGCGAAGCAATTGATGCCTTTGAGCCGGTTGATTTTGTCGATGTTCCTCATACAATTACTTGGGCCGATACTGAACGAGACCTTACTGCCTGGCTTGGAAACGACATGCAAAAAGAGGCTATGCGACTACTGTACGAAGTAGAACACGACGTCTTGCAATCTGGCGATAGTAAGCTTATTGAAGATTGGCGACGAATGCAGACATCAGACCATCCCTACTATATGTGCACTAAGTGGTTTAAAGACGGTGATGTGCATGCCTACTTCAGCCCGTATGAATCCCCATATGATGCCTTTATCTACTTTATGAATGCCCTGCGTGATCTAAAGCTGCGTACAAAGCAATATAACAAAGAAGGAGTCTAGAATGTCTCGACCTATAGTTCTGAGTAATGGTGATCTCCATGTTGGCCTTAATGAATGCGGGCTAGTAAATGACTTTTATTACCCGTATGTCGGCCTTGAAAACCATGCGGCTGCTAGTAGCTTGCGTCATCGAATTGGCGTCTACGTTGATAATCAATTTAGCTGGATCGATGACGGGACCTGGACTTTCGCACAGGACTATCCGCACTCTTCACTCGTGAGCCACACACGTGCTCATAATAACCACCTTGGTATAACGCTCGAATTCGACGATGCGGTTGACGCTACTCACGCCGCTTTTTTGCGTAGTATTCATATTGTAAACCAGCACGACGCACGAACCGTGAAGCTCTTTATGCACCAAGTGTTCTGCATTAGTAATAGCAACAGCGGCAACACCGCCCAGTACCTCCCTGGTCAGCCTGCACTACTGCACTATATGGGTCACCGCGCCTTTGTTATCTCCGGTAAGCATTCTGATGATCGTCCATTTGACCAATTCAGCGTCGGTATCTATGGAATTGAGGGTAAAGAGGGTACCTACAGGGATGCCGAGGATGGCTTCTTAAGCGGAAACGGGGTTGAACACGGAAGCGTTGATTCTGTTATTGGATTTGATGTTGAGCTAGGTCCTCATGACTCAAAGCGTGTTGAATACTGGATATCAGCAGGTACATCAACTCGTGAGGCTCTTGTTGTCGATAACATTATCAAGGAAGAGGGTGTTTCGCAGCGCCTGCTGCAAACCGATGTCTGGTGGCAACAGTGGCTCATTCCGGCTGAACGATGCATCAGGACTATTCCCAAGGAATACCGCACCGCCTTTCGTAAGAGCCTAATGATCCTAAAATCACAGATCGATAACCGCGGTGCAATAATGGCTAGCACCGACACTACGATGCTTAACTATTCGCGTGATGCCTATGCCTACTGCTGGCCCCGTGATGGTGCTCTCATCCTATGGCCGCTTATCCGGATGGGTTACATCAATGAGCCAAAACAATTTTTTGACTTTATAAAACGGATCCTTCATTCCGAAGGCTACCTGATGCACAAGTATCAAGCTGATGGCGCCCTCGGGACAAGCTGGCATCCGTACATTCACACTGCTGATATTATCGCTCCGCCAATTCAAGAGGACGAGACAGCGATTGTCCTCTTTATGCTGGGTCAGTTCTTTAACATGCACGAGGAACAAGCCTTGCTACACGATTACTACTTATCGCTCGTCCAGCCAATGGCGAACTTTTTAGCAGATTACATCGATAATGAGACTAAGCTGCCAAAACCAAGTTACGATCTGTGGGAAGAGGTCTTCATGACGAGCACGTACACGACGGCTGTTACCCATGCAGGTCTTCGTTCAGCGATTGACTTAGCGGAACGAATGGGAGCCAGTCAGGATGCAGTTCGCTGGCAAACAGTTGCCGACGATATGAAACGTGCTGCTCAAGACCATCTCTTTAATAAAGAGCGTGGGTTCTTCCTGAAAGGTGTTCTTAAGACTGAAAGGGAGACGATCCTCTACGATAAGATCGACGTTTCAAGCTTTTACGGTGCATTCATGTTTAACCTATTTGATGCGCAGAGCGAAGAGATCAAGACATCGCTTGAGACGCTAAAAACAACCTTTGACTTTTCTGAAGAGGCACCAAAGGGTCTGCCCCGTTACGAGCATGATCAATACAATATTGCAGATCCGGATAGCCTCGGCAACCCTTGGTTTATTACGACGCTGTGGTTAGCTCAGTTCTACCTAGAGCGCAACCAGACGGAAGTAGCACGGGGCTTCATCGACTGGACGGTCGATCGCATGATGCCATCCGGTGTTCTTGCCGAGCAGATTGATCCGACGAATAACAGCTTTGTTTCAGTTGCGCCACTTGCCTGGAGCCAGGCTGAATTAGTAAATTCCTTGCTTGATCTTGTTATTGAGCCGGCGGAGCGGTAGGATAAGCCTATAGCATGATTAGACGAACTTACGACCATCTCTCTCATCACTTCGGCGTTGTGCGCTCGCTTGCGACAAAGCGTGTCATTAGTTCTTTCGATGATGAATACGGACTAGTCTATTTTGGCTTTGTTGATCAGCATAGCGATGAGCATGAGCTCATCCGGGGCGTAACTCTTTCACCGAACCACCACGATCGTCATTATTCCGTTGGCGCCATAAAAGGTTTTGATGTCTCTCTTGTACAGCGAACAGATAAAGTAAGTTTTCCTAACAAGCCTAGTCGGTACTTTACGTGGGTAATAATGCAGTTTGACCTGCATGTTACCGAAGGGGCATTTCCGCATATCTTCATCGATGCTCATCATCACGACGAGACGTTCTTAGCTAATCTATCGGTGAAGTTTCAACAGATGCACCATGTAGACAAGACACAGTTTTCATCTCATGATCCCCTGTTCGTAAAGGGCTTTAACGTCTTTACCGCCCATGCTGACACTCCTCTGCTGCCCTATGTGCTTACTCCTGAGGTTACTGCGACTCTCGGACACCACTTTAAACACTTTGACTTTGAGATACAGGGCGACAAGCTGTTAGTCTACTCAAGCAACACTATGGTAACGCGTCATACGCTTGTTCATATGGCTCGAGTTGGTCTTTGGCTTGGGGCCGTACTAGATAGTAATGCCGCCACTCTTCCGCAGCGATAAAATAAAAAACCGCCAATGTTACATGGCGGTTTTATTAAGTAAACAATAGTCTATTTACGCTTTTTAACTTCGTTTCGTCCGAGGTTTTTCTTGGTCTCGGTGAATACTTCATGCTGACGAGTGCGAGGATTATACTTGCGAAGAGACACTTTTTCAGTTGTGTTCTGAGTGTTCTTAACGGTGTAGTACAATCGATCACCTGTAGTCTCACTGACAAGACCAACCAATTTACGCTTTGTGTTCTTTTTAGGCATTACTTTCCTCGCTCGATTTAGGTTTCTTTGGTATACGATTCAACGGTTATGTATGGAATCAATTCATCAAATTATAACATACTTTGATAAGTATTCAATATGGAGCCACCTTCGAGACTTGAACTCGAGACCCCTTCCTTACCATGGAAGTGCTCTACCACTGAGCTAAGGCGGCACAAAGAATCGGGGTTAATTGTATCAAACCTTACCCCTTATGCCAAGAGTTAGGCTAGGTTTTTCTCCTGCTCTGCCAGTTCAATTACTGAGAAACGTTTACTCGCATAATCAAACTGTATAATCTGTTCTGGTTTTAGCTCCACCTCTCGAAGCTCTACCCCGTCCTCATCCGTATAGGTGCTAATACTACTCAATAGATGTTCGTCGACAATTATAATCCCTGC
>PJQJ01000005.1:8459-10647 GCA_002861585.1 Candidatus Saccharimonadota bacterium
AGCCCATGGTGCTCTCGAATTTCGTTGGGTCTGGGCGATAGATACGGTCTTTCGGCCATAAATGCGTGAGCATCCAGAAGTAGATTTTCTCTATCGGTCATACAGAGGTGATGATACGGGAAGATACACAAACGCACAAGGGACAGCACTCAGGTACACTCCTACATAAGAAAAAACGGCTACCGAAGTAACCGTTCTTTCTATGGTGCTGGGAGAGGGATTCGAACCCCCGAAGGCTGAGCCAGATGATTTACAGTCACCCGTGTTTGACCGCTTCACTATCCCAGCACGGAGCTCCAATGCAAGCCGTCTTACATTGCAACTCGTATATGGAGCCGCCTATCGGACTCGAACCGATGACCCACGGTTTACAAAACCGTTGCTCTACCAACTGAGCTAAGGCGGCATAAAGTGTAACAAGTACAGATGAAATACTACCTAATTTTTAGATAAAAGGCAACAGCTAGCAGCTAAATTACATAACTACTTTGCGAGGTTGACGCACAGCTTTTGACGCAGCCACAGTAGACGTCGAGATATTCCCCAGCTTTTTGCGTAATTTTTCAGCCAATTCAGCTTGACCGGTACGGTCGTACGCATCAGCTAAGATAGACACAGACTGCACGCTTGGCTCCAGGGTAACGGCTTGCTCTAACGAACTGAGCATCTTCTTATCGTTACCTAGCTTTTCTTGCACCTTAGCGTAGGCTATGTGACGAGCAGCAATATCACTCTCCATTTCAAGTGCCTGTTCGAATGCTAAGGCAGCTTTATCGTACTGGCCCGTTTCATAGTAAATAAGCCCAACGTTATGGAGGCTTGAAGCATTGGGATCTAAGCTCTGAGCAATTTCAAAACACTCAATAGCATCATTGTAGGCTTTTTGCTTTGAGTAAAGGATTCCCAATCGGTTATATGCAGTCGCATTACGCTCATCAACGCGTAGAATGGTCAGCAATGCCTTTTCGGCACGTAAGTATTTCTTCTCCTGAAGACTCTCATGGGCAACTTCCCAGAGACGATCTATCCGAGCAGCCATTTTTGAAGGTAGCTCATTTCCACTTTCATCTAATGATTTAGTGTAAAAGAGAACCCATGAAGCAAAAACAAAAAGTAATAAAAGACCTAACATCTCAGCTATAAGTATAACAGATCTTACAACAAAGCAATACGCAGCAATTGAGTGCGAATATGGCCATTTGCTTCAATCCGCTCTTTGGCTGCTACTATCATATTGATCTTATGTAGGACATCGGTTGTCCGATGCTGTCCTAGTTGCACCCGCAGCATCTGCAAAGATAGAGCCAACATTTCAGTTGCTTCATCTCTCGATGAGATACTGCTAATCATCGCAATACGCTGATACATCGTACCCGTCAAAAACTGCTTTGCCTGTGATGCGGCCGCTATCCTACCACGCTGATATGCTTCGTCGGCTGTAAGACGCAGTAGTTCAGCTGGTAGTCCAGAGGCTATAAAGAGTAGTTGAGCGAGCTTGTCGGCTTCTGTTACACCATGAGCCCTCAGAAGAGCGGCAGATGCAGGCCGCGTCATACGTTTTACCTCAACTACCTGTACCCTTGAAAGAATAGTTGGCAGCAGTGCGCTCTTATCGTGTGCGGTAAGGATGAAGTAAGTTGTCTTATTTGGTTCTTCAAGTAGCTTTAAAAAGGCATTCTGCGCATCGCGGCCCATGCCCTCTGCATTATCTAAGATGAAAATCTCTTTTTGTGATGTCTTTGAGCGAGTCCGGACATACAGCTCTCGAACAGTTTGAATTGTTATATTACCTGCTTCGTCCCCAACTATCTGAGCAACCGCACCGGATGATTTGGCAAGTGCTCTTGCGATTGTCAACAGCCCAACACCTTCCGGGCCGACAAGCATCAGTCCCTGCGGAATCTTCTTTTCGAGCATACTCAAATGAGCTTTGGTTGTGCTATGTAAGTGCAGAGTTTGAATAGACATGGTCTAACTCGTGCGATAGTTATCGATAATCGTATTAAAATCGTCAGGCAGCGGCGCGCTAAAGATAGAACGCTTGCTTCCGGGAATAGTGATCTCAAGTTCAGCAGCATGGAGACAGAGCCGAACATCGCCGTCCTTCTGAGCTCCGTATAGCCTATCACCGACGATAGGAGTGCCGAGGTAGCACATATGGACTCTTAGCTGATGCGTCCGACCCGTC
>PJQJ01000005.1:11141-34700 GCA_002861585.1 Candidatus Saccharimonadota bacterium
ATCACCTTCGGCAACTTTTGATTTACCGGGTGCTATAACTCCATTTAGCTGTACCTGACCGTCGACGCATAGTTTTTGAATGTATGCACGTGATAGAGCCATATCAATAAGGGCAACGATAGCGACGTCAAGCCGTTTACCTGCCTGTTCTTCTGTGACAATAATTGTTTTTACCATAGTGGTCTTTACGCTCGAAGTCCAACGGCTTTTTGTACTCTTAGTAGTGTTGATGATGCCACTTCATTCATTGCTGCTTCAGAGGCCTCTAGTTTAGCCAGTAGCGCAGACTCGTCCACTGACTGGTACCTTGACTGAAAGTCCGCTAGAAAGGCTTCAGTAGCCTCTGCAACGGCCTTCTTTAGATCACCGTACCGCTCGTTGCCAGTCCAAGCCCTATTGATATCTTCTTGCGCCTGACCACTCATCAGCGCTAGCATCTGCAGAAGGTTAGAAATACCGGGTTGAGTATCCCAATCAAAGTTAATACTGCCAACACTATCGGTTGTTGCACCCATAACTTTTTTTGCAGCTACCGCTGGATCATCACTAAGTAATATAGTGCCCCGTGGATCAGCTATACTTTTGCTCATCTTTTTTTCTGGATTAACAAGACTGCGAATACGCACACCATTATCACGTTTGGCGAATGCAAGCTGTTTCTTCCATTCTTCGGGAACAATAAAGAGCTCCTCACCAAACTTATTATTGAGACGAAGCCCTAAATCGCGAGCTATTTCAATATGCTGTTTTTGATCGTCACCAACCGGTACCCATTTCGCGTTATAGAGCAGAATATCTGCAGCCATCAGTACAGGATAATTGAACAGACCAACACTAACGCTATTTTCTGCAGTACCGGAAGAAGAACTTTGAAGAGTCTTTTCTTTGAACTGCGTCATGCGCTGCATCTCGCCCATATAGGTAAAACAGTCTAGGATCCAGGTCAGCTCACTGTGAGCAGGTATAAAACTCTGGCGGTAGATAAACGTATCTTCGTTTTCAATAGCAAGACCAGCGGCAATAAAGTACTTTAGGTTTTTGATTGTATTGGCATATAGCTGTGCATGGTCGATTGGTGTTGTGAAGCTGTGTAGGTCAGGCACGAACATATTCACCTGGTACTCACCGGCAAACTTCTGCTGCAACTCAACCATTGGTAAGAAGGCGCCTAAATAATTACCAATAGTTGGCTCGTCATTCGATCGGATTCCAGTTAAGATAACGTCTCTGTTCATTGCTCTTAGTATACCTTATTGTTTGTTGAGGGGTTGTTTTTGGATTCGGGCGACAAAAAAGGCCTCCATGCGCTCGCTCGGTTTGATACGAACACACGCTGCTATCCTTGCGTCGAATTGCCGCTCATGCCACTCCTGCAACGCTGGCACCCGCTCGACTGTATCAATGCGTATAGGAAGCATATCCGCATCCTCGTGAGTCCTTAGTAGCCAGTCAATGACGGCCTCGTTCTCCTCAGGAGCGATTGTACAAGTTGAATAGACCAGCGTTCCTCCAGGTTTTAGTAGTTGCCATGCGCTCCGCAGAGCTTGCTTTTGTTGTTGCTGAAGCCGCTTGATCTGTGCACCACTCCAATAGGTAAACGACTTTGTGCTTGTCCATTGTATTGCACCCTCGCCACTGCATGGTGCATCGAGTAGAATCTTATCGAAACTTTCAGGATCGTACGTACGGTGTAGCCGTTCAACCGTTTGCATGGTTGATTGCTGCACGTCGACTCGTAGGCGTTCAAAGTTCTGCTGCATCCGAATAAGGCGGGGTTTAGAGTTATCGTTGACACTAAGTAAACACTCATTATGAGCGAGCGCCGCTATATGGCTGGCCTTACCGCCTGGTGCCGCACACATATCGAGTATCGACTCACCTGCTTGCGGCGCTAAGACTGTCGGTGGAATAAAGCTCGATGCATTTTGTAAAAAAACTTCACCTCGTGATACTTCTTCCATTCTAACTAGTTGCTCTCGTGGCTGTAGCGGCCAGTAACATGAAGGCGCCCATTCAATTGGCTCATCGTACTGCTTGTTGCACACCAGGGTATTAACACGAATAGCGAGCAGAGGCTTGCCCCTAAATGTCTGCTCTAGGTCAAGGTCAGGATAGATACTGTGCACTCGCTCTGCAAAGAGCTGCTTTTTCAATTCTAGTTTGTTTTGGCCTTTGACTTTCATACTGCTGTATTATAGAAGAGACATGAAAAGTGTGAAACAGTTTAGTCTTTTTGCTATTATTTTTAATCCCAACAGTACTGGTGATGCACCGTCTATCGCAAAACGACTGCGGCACTCGCTTCAGTCTGTTGCCGATAAGCGAACAATCAGGCTTGTTCCAACTGAATATGCTGGTCATGCTGAAATGATAGCCTATGATATTGCCTGCAGTGAAGCTCATCCGCTAATTATTTCCGTTAGCGGTGACGGTGGTTATAACGAGGTTATTAACGGCGTGCGTCGGGCAAAAGCTGATAATAAGGCAAAGGATCCTGTTGTTACCGTTGTTGGCGCTGGTAATGCAAACGATCATTACCGTGTTGTACATAAAAGGAGCTCACTGCTAAAACGGCTCGATAAAGCCCCTCGATCAATTGACCTGATTAGAGTCGACGTCCTCTTACCTGATGGAAAGTCGCTTATTCGATACGCTCACTCGTACGTCGGCGTCGGTATTACTCCCCTTGTTGCCGAGGAACTGAATAGGCATAAGCTACACCCTTTAAAAGAGCTTCAGATTATCGTAAAAACGCTCCTTACGAGTCGCTCTACTAAAATCAGACAGGACGGTCATGTTCGGGCAGTCGATAGTTTAATTTTTGCTAACATACAGCAGATGGCTAAAGTTCTTACGCTTAATGATAGCAATAGCCTGCATGATGGAAAATTTGAGGTCGTCGAACTGCCACATACAAATATCTTTGGCCTACTTCGTACGCTCATAACTTCTGCCACAGTTGGATTGAAGGCGCAACCGAAACGAGAGGAGTATACCTTTACACTACTCAAAAAGGGATCATTACAGGTTGATGGCGAACTCCTACCATGCGAGGCAGAATCTGAGATTACCGTTACTGTCGCCAAAGATGCGGTACAGATCCTACTCTAAAAATCAGTAGCCTGATCAAATTCGTCATTAACACCACCCTCGATATCAATTTCATCTAGGGTCTTATTGACTGCATCAAGATCTTCAGCACCATCAATACTTGGAACAGAGTCTTCGTCATTCGTCTTCTGTTCCTCAGAAGTTGTCGTTTCTCCAGGTGTTTGCCGCATATCTTTCTGGGTTAGAGTAAAAATAATTACTACCGCAATAATGGCGCATACCGCTACTGCAATGAGCAGCACATGAGCCCTTTTGATCTTTACTTTCATACCGTTTGTTTCACCGCCCATACATATCGTTTAATAACATCTCGGTACTCCCTAAGAGTTGTCTGCTGCAAAAACATAGCAGTGCGTTCACGAGCCCCCACATTGGAAGCATCCTGTGTAGCGCAATCAAACGGAGTTTCCTGAGCAACTTCAAGCGCAGCGACAGCAGCACGTTCTTTCTCTTTCATTTCAGAGTTTAGCACTGTTAATTCTTGTGACGCTAGCTGTTTTTCACGGACGAATTTTCTTAATTCTCCTTCAATGCGCTGCAATTTCTTCAAGTTCTTTCCACCTTGAGTCGTACTCCTTCTCAGTAAGCCATTTATACGTTCGGAACGCTCCTGGCAGAGACGATTCGTTTTATTATTTAGATCTTCAGTGATAGCACTTTGCTTGGTGTCGATCTGTTCACGAATAACTTCTTTTTTCTCTTTAATTATCTCTTTTTCAGCCTCGTTCTGCTTTGGTTCTTGATTATCATTCTGCCTTCTATTGGCTTTATCCTCAGCATTCGGAGATTTAGATGATTCGACATGACCGTCCGGTTCTTCAATCACTTTGGGAACGTTATCTTCATCCTTATCGAGTTTTGGCTTATTTATAAGATGATCATCGCCGGTAGACACTTCAAGAGCATGCACTTGCATTATGGGAAGGAGTGCCAGGAGTAACGCTGCCAGGAGTATTTCTTTGGTTTTGATTTTAAACATGTTTATCGTTAGCTTACATCAAAGATACACTCTTAATGATGAGATGTCTATCATAAAAAAGAAGTCTCCACATTGGGAGACTTCTTTTTAAGTCATAGAGCAGACTAACGCTTAGAGAACTGCTCACGCTTACGAGCAGAACGTAGACCGTATTTCTTACGTTCTTTTTCGCGTGGATCGCGCTTAAGGAGGCTTGCCTTCTTAAGGGTTGAGCGAAGATCTTCGTTCATAGCACTAACGGCTTTGGCAACAGCTAGCTTACAAGCATCAACTTGTCCGCTTAGGCCACCACCGCTCACAACAAGAGAAACATCATACTGCTTCTCTTTACCAATAAGCACAAGTGGCTGCAGTAGCTCAGACAGGAGAGCTTCACTAGAGCTAAAGTATTCGTCAGCAGTCTTACCGTTGATAGTAATGACACCCTTACCACTGTATAGGCGAGCTCGGGCAGTTGCAGCTTTGCGACGGCCAAGACCGTAGAAATATTGATCAGTTTTTGTCATATTATTTAACTCCAATCTTTACTGGCTTTTGCGCAGCATGAGTGTGATTCTCATCAACAAATACACGAAGTCGTGAAAGACGATCAGCAGCAAGCTTGTTCTTAGGAAGCATACCCTTCACTGCAGCAGTAATAGCAGCAGCTGGATCTTTTTCACGAACATCAGCAAGCGTCTTTACCTTCATACCACTAGGGAAACCTGAGTAGTTGTAGTAATTCTTAGCTTTTTCTTTGTTACCAGTCACAACAAGATTTGCAGCGTTGATAACAATAACGTGATCACCATCATCCATGTGAGGGGTAAAAGTCGGCTTGTACTTACCGGTTAAACGAGTAGCGATTAGTGTTGCTACGCGTCCTAATGGAGCTTCGCTAGCGTCAATGATGACCCACTTGCGATCAACTTGATTACTCTTTAGAGAAAATGTCTTATTCATATTGTTATGCCGCCTTCTTTGCAGCTGTCTTAGGTGCAGCCTCTTCAGCTGCTACAGGTGCTTCAGCCTCAGCTTCTGTAGGCTTAAGTTCATCAACAAAGCTGACACGTGCAAGCTCTGCATTATCACCCACACGAGCTCGTGTTCGTTTAATGCGTAAGTGACCACTTGTACGTCCACCCAACTGAGGAGCGATGTCGTCAACAAGTTTGTGCGCCGCAGCGATAGTCGTAAGGCTAGAAATTACCTGACGACGGCTGTGTAGATCACCACGCTTCGCTTTAGTAATAAGAACTTCAACGTATGGCACAATCTCTTTTGCCTTTTGAATGGTAGTTTCGATACTACCATGTTCGACGAGCTGCGTTGCAAGACCCTTTATAAGGGCTTTGCGCTGGTCGCGCTCACGACGAAACTTTCGTCCTTGATAACCGTGTCGATGCATGATTAAAACTCCATCTCCGTCAACTTGTCACGTACTTCATCAAGAGCTTTGCTGCCAAAACCTTTCAGCTCACGTAGCTCGGTGTCACCAAGGGTGACAAGGTCTTTGATGGTACGGATGTCGTTGTTAATAAGCGCGTTAGTCGTACGAGCACTAAGGTTCAGGTCTTCAATCGGAGTCATAAGCTCTGATTCACTATCACCTTCACTCTCACGACCGACTGCAGGTGCTGCTTCAATGCGAGTACTGCCTGCAAGCGCTGTGTATTGATTAATTAAAATTGCCGAAGCTTCTTCAAAAGCGTCCTTTGGCGTAATAGAACCATCAGTATCAACAGTCAAGATAAGCTTATCGAGGTCTGTCATCTGACCAACACGAGTGCTCTCAACCTTGTAGCGGACACGGTGTACTGGGCTAAAGATTGCGTCAAGTGCGATCATATCACTATAAATTCGCTTGTCACCTGATTCTTCAATTGTTCGGTAACCACGACCAGATTCTACAACAAGATCCATAATGAATGTCGAATTAGGATCGTCTACGATACAGATAACTGCATCTTCGTTAACGATTTCAACATCAGCGTTTGCCTTAATGTCACCAGCAGTGATGACACCAGCACCCTTCTTTTCAAGGCGCAGAGTTTGAGGCTCTTCGCTGTGAACGAGGAAACGAATACCTTTTAGGTTAAGCATGATGTCAACAACATCTTCTTTTACACCAGGAACGGTCGTAAATTCATGTGTGACGCCCTCAATCTTGAAAGCAGTAATCGCTGCACCTTCAATACTGCTAAGCAGTACGCGACGAAGGCTATTTCCAAGAGTCATACCGTATCCGGTGTGTAGTGGCTCAATTACAAATGTTGCACTAACGGGAGAGTGTTCCTCGACGCTTGCAAGAGTTGGATTGTGAATAACTTTAGACATATAAATTGCTCCTTATCACAATTAGCGTGAGTAGTACTCAACGATTAGCTGTTCGTTAATTTCTGGCTCTGCCTCTTCACGAGTAGGGTTTCCAGTGACTGTAACGGTTAGTTTCTTGATGTCAGATTTCAACCAGCTGTGAGATGGCTGACTTGTATTAGCGACAACCTGATCGATGTTGCCAAAGTAAGTGCTTTTGGCACTAGCTGGACGAACAGTAATAACATCGCCCTCTTTGACGCGCATTGAAGGAATATCAACACGTCGGCCATTTAGCTCAAAGTGACCATGGCTAACAAGTTGACGAGCACCACGACGACTGGTTGAGAATCCAGCGCGGTAAACAACGTTATCAAGACGTCGCTCAAGGAGCTGCAGCAGAACTTCACCAGACAGACCTTCGCGGCGTGTTGCCTCATTCATTAGACGTGCAAACTGCTTTTCAAGTAGACCGTATAAACGGCGTACTTTTTGCTTTTCACGAAGCTGTACTGAGTACAGGCTTGGTTTACCCTTACGTGCATCACCGTGTTGACCAGGTGTCTTCATCTTTTTAGCCATAATTTTGTGGGCTTTTGGATGAAGAGCATATCCTTCGCGACGGCTCTGCTTCACAATAGGACTACGATCGCGTGCCATATGTCTTAAGCTCTCCTCTGCTTACGTGGACGAGTACCACCGTGCGGTACACCCGTTACGTCTTTAATACTTTCGACCATAATGTCTAGGTTCTGCAAAGCACGTACAGCTGCATCACGTCCAAGGCCAACACCGTTAATGTAAACATCAACGCTCTTTAGACCATGAGCTGAACGAGCTGCTGTTGCTGCTTTTTCGCTTGCAACCTGCGCTGCATAAGCTGTACCCTTTTTACTTCCACGAAAACCACATGCACCAGCACTAGATGCTGTTAGCACGTTGCCCTTTTTGTCGGTAAAGGTACAAATTGTATTGTTAAACGTTGCCTGAACGTGCAGTTGACCTGCAGGAACAGAACGTTTTTGCTTCTTCTTAGTTGTTGATACTTTAGCGTCTGCCATATCTTGTTATCAGTCCTCTACGTCTTTGATGCTACTTTTTTCTTAGTGCCACCAACTGTTGTTTTCTTACCTCGACGAGTACGAGCATTCGTACGAGTACGCTGCCCATGAGCTGGTAAGTTGTTTTTGTGACGAAGGCCACGGTAGCTGTTGATTTCTTTAAGGCGCTTAATGTTACCAGCAACAACACGCTGCAGGTCACCCTCAACCGTGTAATGAGCGTTGATCTCTTCACGAAGACGAGTCAGTTCAGTTTCCGTAAGATCCCTTACACGTGTCGTTGGGTTAACATTAGTTGCCTCTAAAATACGAGCTGCAAATACAGGTCCAATACCAAAAATATAGGTTAGACTAATCTGTACTTGTTTTTCGGTTGGAATAGTAACTCCTGCAATACGAGCCATACTTTAACCTTGCCTCTGCTTGTTCTTAGGTTTTTTCTTGTTGATAACATACAAGCGGCCTTTTCGGCGCACAAGCTGGTCATCGGGGCTGATTTTTTTCACACTGGCACGAACTTTCATGAAGTTGTGTAATCTCCCTTACCCTTTAATTAATCCTTTAAGCGGAAGCTGATTCTACCCTTTGTAAGATCATAGGGGGTTAACTCAACTTCTACCTTATCGCCTGGTACGAGACGAATATAATGCTTTCGCATTTTACCCGATACGTGTGCGATGATCGTATGTCCATTTTCAAGTTCAACGCGAAACTGAGCGTTTGGTAACGCTTCAACTACCTTGCCGTTCAGCTTGATTACTTCCTTGTCTTTGGCCATAAGTTACAAGGTGTAATTATACATGACAAGAGAACAACTGTAAACAGTTATTTAAAGAGAAATGGCAGCGTATAGCTCATTGATACGCGCAACATACAGTGACTCTTACTATAAGCCTTGCCCTTTTCGTCGTCAAGCCCCAGCCCATCACTAGCTAGTGTCAGATCACAAAAGAACGCCCTTACGAGCGTTCTTTTATGAGTACACTATCGCATCCTAGTAATCGTCGTACGTCACCATGAGGGCACGAGAGTTGATCTGACGGAGCGCTTCTAGGGCAACCGAAACAACAATCAAAAGCCCAGTACCACCAAGAGCTAAATTAGTTGCAGCGATACCTAACTGAGCAAAAACATACTCGGATATAAAAGGCAGGATAGCAATCAAACCAAGCGTCAGGGAACCGAAAAATGTTAGGCGATTAACAATACTGGACAGATACTTTTCAGTCTGTTTGCCAGGACGAATATCAGAGATAAATCCACCCTGCTTTTGAAGGTTCTCAGCTATCTCTGCTGAGTTAAAGACAATACCTGTATAGAAGTACGTAAACAGTACGACCAGAATAAAGTACGCAACTGGATAGATAAATGCAACTGGATCACCGGTGGCAAATGTATTACCACCTGGCGTCTGGAACCATAAGACTAATTTCTGGCCTATCTCAGACCACCGCTCGCTACCCGTAGAGACGAGGAGTTGACCAATAAACGCCGGCAGCGCCAAGAACGCAACCGCGAAGATAACAGGAATCACACCAGCGGTAATTAACTTTACCGGTAGGATACTCGTCACTCCACCATAAGCGCTACTACCCTGAACGCGTTTTGCGTAATTAATCTGAATAACACGTTGGGCTTCGTTGATCTTTACGATTAGGTATAGCGCAAGCAGCGCAATAGTACCTATGACGAGCGTTAAGTAGAATGCAAATTCATTTACTGGCAAGGTGAACCAGTTAAAGATATTTAGACGGCTCTCAGGATTTGACACATTAGTAAGGCTGCTGAAGACCGAGCCGAGTGTGGAAGGCAATTGAGAGATAATACCAGCAAAGATAAGCAGTGAAATACCATTACCAACGCCCTGCTCTGTAATAATCTCACCTAACCACATTAGCAGCATTGCACCAGCCGTCATTGCAGTAACAGATACGATCCACGTTGCTAGGGTTGTTTCAGCGAGGACAGCAGAGTTTCCCGCAAGGACCGTCTGGCGCAGAATAAAAATAAATGCAATTGACTGCATGATTGCTAATGGAAGCGTCATAATACGCGTCCATTGGTTGATCTTACGTCGACCGCTCTCGCCATCCTTGTGCAACTCCTCCAAACGTGGGATTGCTTTTGTCAGTAGCTGGCTAATAACTGAGGCCGTGATGTACGGCGACAGACCAACAAGCACAATAGAAAAGCTTGCAAGTGCACCACCCGAGAGAAGATTGAGAAAGCCACCGAAGTCTGTCGACTGGACGACATTGTCAATCACCTCTTTTAATTGCGTTGGCTCAGCCAACGGCACCGGGACGAATGCCAAAAATCGGTACACCACAACAAGGGCAAAAACAGTTAGTAGACGTTTTTGCATGTCTCGACTCTTTAATGATCGAAATATGGTTTTCCAGTTCATTTTTTTGACACCCTCCCCGGTGTTAGTTGGGTTGTTTTAAGTAGCAGGTAACGACGAGTAGTTAGACTACTTTTCGTCGTCTTTCTGCTTTGAGCCTTCCTTTAATGGTACTGCAACTTTTTCAAAAGTACCACCAGCTTTTGTAACAGCTTCTACGACACTAGCAGATGCAGCCTGAACCTTTAGGGTAACAGCAGCAGTAAGTTCACCGCGAGCGATAATTTTTACTGTGTGATGAGGAGTCGCAATAAGACCAGCCTCGAAGAGTGTTACGTTATCAGCAGTCTTGCCACCAAAAGCTTCAAGATCTTCAAGATAGACAACTTGAGCTGGGGTACGAAGACTCCTGAATCCCTTCAGCTTAGGGATACGCTGCATAAGAGATCCCTGTCCACCCATGAAGGTAGCACCGATCTTCTTACCTGTACGCGCTTTTTGACCCTTTGTACCGCGACCAGCCGTCTTACCTTGACCGGCACTGATACCGCGTCCAACCCGCTTACGATCACGGTTTGGAGTTGCTTGTAGTTCGTGATATTTCATTCCCTACTCCTTTGTCTTCTGGCTTGCAGCCTTTTTAGTTGCACTAGCAGGTGGATTAACCCATTGGTCAGCAGGAACAAGACTACGAAGAGCTTCGATGGTTGCGTAAGCAATGTTTACCTTGTTTGTTGATCCAAGTGATTTACTGAGCAGATTGTTAATACCAGTGAGTCCGATAACTGACCGAACAACACCACCGGCAATAATACCGGTACCAGGCGCAGCAGGTTTTAGCATTACACGAGCACCGCTAACTTTTACTTCTACTTCGTGTGGAATGGTTGTGTTTACAACCGGGACAGTAATGAGGTTCTTTTTGGCAGCATCAGTTGCCTTTGCAACAGCAGCCTGAACATCAGCTCCCTTAGCAACACCAACACCAATACGGTTTTTCTTATCGCCGACAGCAACAAGTGCCTTAAAGCGGAAACGTCGTCCACCCTTTACAACACGTGAAACACGGTCGATGTTAATAACGAATTCTTCAAAAATTTTCTCTTCTTTAGGCGCTTGCTGTGCACGATCCTGATTACGGCCGCGAGGAGCACGCTTTTGTTGAGTTGTCGCATTTTCAGCCATAATTAGAACTCCAATCCTTCCTTACGCGCAGCTTCGGCGAGTGCTTGTAAACGACCAGCATATTGACGACCATTACGATCGAATACAACAGCGCTTACTTTTGCCTTCTTTGCCTTTTTGGCAACTTCAGTTCCTACCCAAGCAGCTTTTTCTTTCATTGATCCCGTTGCCTTTGCTCCAACAGTAGTTGAGCTGGCAATTGTTTGCTTTGTATCATCATTGATAATCTGTGCTGATACATGCATGTTGCTGATAAACACAGTAAGACGTGGACGGACGTCCGTACCGTGAATGTGTGAACGAACACGGTTCTTACGCAGACGGCGATTGAGTAATTTTGTAGCTAACTTATTCATGATTACTTACCTGTCTTTCCAGCTTTACGGATAATAACCTCATCTGTGTACCTAAAGCCCTTACCCTTATATGGTTCAGGCTTTTTAAGTGCACGGATTTCGGCTGCAACCTGTCCAACCTGCTGCTTGCTAATACCAGCAACGGTAATAACATTCTTTTCAACAGTGAGGGCAACACCTTCTGGTGCTTTAAAGGTAACAGGATGGGAAAATCCAAGACCCATTTCAACCTGCTGGCCACCGCCATTCATACGGAAACCGACACCGTTTAGCTCGAGTTTCTTCTCGAAGCCTTGAGTAACACCGATTACCATATTGTTAATAAGTGCACGCATAAGACCGTGCTGAGATCGGGATAGCTTCTCATCGCTTTTGCGAGTTACTATTACTTGTCCATCCTCAACCGTAAGGTTGATCTCAGGCAACACGAACTGACTGAGTGATCCCTTAGGACCCTGTACAGTAACAGTACCGTTGTCGACCGTGATTGTCACACCCGAAGGGATCGTAACTGGTAGTTTTCCGATTCGACTCATGTCTACTTCTCTTTCTTATTCTTATTATTCTTAAGGGACTCCACTTCAGACATTGCATACAGCGAAAAGACAAATGCCATGATCGCGAATGTAAATGCTATGCCTTCCACTTTTATCCCTTAGTAAATCTTACAAATTAATTCACCGCCAAGGCGCTCTTTGATCGCTCGTTGACCGGTCATAACACCTTTAGATGTACTGACGAGGATAACACCACGACCACTCTTTACCTTAGGGATTTCACTAACGCCAGCGTATACACGACGACCAGGCTTTGAAACACGTTCGATTTCAGTAATGTTTGCGTTTTCACCCGGTTTTGCGATAGTGACCACCAAAATTTGTCGTGGCTTTGCGTCTCTCACTTCAACAGAAGAGAGGTACTTAACGCTTGCTAGTTCGCGAGCGATAGTCTCTTTAATCTTACTGTATGGCATTTCGATCTCGTTCTTGCCAACATTGATAGCGTTGCGGATACGAGTCAGCATGTCGGCGATTGGATCAGATGATTGTAATGACATTTCTTCTTTCTCCTTTCTACCAACTAGATTTTGTTACGCCAGGGATCTCGCCCTTGCTTGCTAATTCACGGAATGAAATACGGCTAAGACCGAAACGACGCATGTAAGCGCGGGGACGGCCAGTTAGTACATCACGGTTCTTCCAGCGAGTCGGGCTTGAGTTACGTGGTAACTTAGCAAGACCCTCTTGATCACCTGCTGCTTTTAGTTCAGCACGTTTTGCAGCGTACTGCAGAATCATCTTCTGGCGCTTTGCATCACGAGCTACGATAGATTTCTTTGCCATTAACGCTTCTCCTCTTTCTCAAACGGCATACCGAACTTTTCTAATAGTGTACGAGCATGAGCTGGTTCCTGCGCACTAATTGCGAAGGTTACCTGTAGGCCATGAGCAACTTGTGTATCCTCGAAGTTTAGTTCTGGGAAGATAGATTGCTCAACAATACCAAGGTTATAGTTACCACCCTTATCAAATGCAGTTGTACTAATACCGTGAAAGTCTCGTACGCGAGGTAATGAAATGTTAACAAGACGGTCAAGGAACTCATACATACGAGCACCACGCAGTGTCACACTAACACCAACACGGTTCATTCCAGCACGAATCTTGAAAGACGCGATACTTTTTCGAGCCATGCGATCAACTGGTTGTTGACCAGTAATTTTGCGCAGTGTGTTAACGACGACTTCGTGATGACGCTTGTCATCTTTGTTCTTGCCGATACCGACAGAAACAACAATCTTATCAAGACGAGGCACCTGGTTTACATTTTCCAGCTGCAACTCATCTTTCAGCTCGACCACCAAGCGCTCATTGTAGAGCTGCTTCAAGCGTGGCTGAACTGATTCAACAGAAGCTGTCTTGGTAGCCATTATTTAATCTCCTTGTTCTTAAGTGCCCGTGCAACACGCACTTTTGCACCATCTTTAGTGGTTGCGTAACCAACGCGACTAGTCGCGCTCGTCTTATCGTCAACAACAAGAGCAACTTTGCTGATGTTCATAGGAATATGAACATCTTTCGTACCACCACGTGGGTTTAACTGGTTAGGTTTAATGTGTCGCTTGACGACACCAATACCATCAATTAAAACGGCACTTTGTTTCGGTAGTACGCTCAGCACCTTACCGGTCTCCCCCTTGTGAGCTCCAGTTTGGACCTTCACAAGATCACCCTTCTTAATCTTCATAGTACCTGGTTGGTTTGCTGCCATATTAGAGTACCTCCGGCGCAAGGCTAACAATCTTCATGTAGCCTGAGTCACGTAGTTCACGAGGAACTGGACCAAACACACGAGTAGCCTTAGGGTTTTTATCATCGTTGATAATTACTGCAGCGTTTTCGTCAAAACGGATGGTTGATCCGTCTTTACGCTGAATCTTATCAGTCGTTCGAACAACAACGGCCTTTACAACGCTCTTTTTCTTCACGTTTCCGGTAGGATTCGCGGATTTAACGCTGGCAACAATAATGTCACCAACACGAGCGTAGCGGCGACCTGTGCCGCCAAGTACACGAATACAAAGGATTTCGCGTGCTCCACTGTTGTCTGCAACTTTGAGGCGAGATTCCTGTTGAATCATCTTAGACCTCCTCTTCCTTTAGCTCAATGCTAGCGTGACCGGTTTCAACGATACGATCTAGCTTGAACTTTTTGCGAGCACTGATAGGACGAGTCTCAACAATCTCTACGCGGTCACCCACGTGTGCTTCGTTGGCATCGTCATGTGCTGCAAACTTTTTAGTCACCGTGTACTGCTTGCCATAAACAGGGTGAGTTTCGCGGCGAGTAACACTCACTACGATCGTCTTATCCTGGACATCAGAGGTCACGGTACCGACTAAACGCTTAGCCATATTACTTTTCCTCCTTAGCCGCAGTTGCTTGCTGCTTCATAACAGTTAGCAGTTTTGCGATATCGCGGCGAGTATTACTAATTGATCGAGGGTTAGCTAGCTCACCACTGTGCAGTGATCGCTTTTGCTCTACAAGCTCTGCGCGCTTCTGGGCTAGCAGAGTCTGCAGTTCCTCGGTTGTCTTTGTTAAGAGTTCGGAAGCTTTCATACTACGCTTCCTCCCGCTTTACGAAACGACAGCGTACAGGTAGCTTGTGGCTCGCAAGACGCATTGCTTCGCGAGCAACCTCTTCTGTTACACCCTTCATTTCAAACATAACAGTGCCGGTTTTCACCTTTGCTACGAAGAATTCTGGGTTACCTTTACCGCTACCCATCTTTACGTCCTGTGGCTTACGAGTCACAGGAGTATGAGGGAAGATACGGATCCAGATTTTACCACCACGCTTTACGTAACGAGTCATTGCCTGACGAGCAGATTCAATTTGTCGTGACGTAATGCGCTCATTAGTGAGGCTCTGTAAGCCGTAATCTCCAAAGGCAACGTAGTTAGAGCGGGTTGCAACACCCTCATTCTTGCCCTTTCGGACTTTTCGGAACTTGGTTTTCTTAGGTAATAGCATAATTTATCTCCAGACGCCCAACTTACGAGCGCTCTCCTTTATAAATCCATACTTTTACACCAATAACTCCGGCAGCAGTCTGAGCAGTTGCAAGATGGTAGTCAATGTCAGCGCGAAGCGTATGAAGCGGCACGCTACCCATAATGACCTTCTCGCGTCGGCTCATTTCAGCACCATTCAAACGACCAGCAACCTCGATACGAATACCTTTTGCACCAGCGTTCATAGTGTTTTGTGCAGACATTTTAGTTGCACGACGGAAGTTAATTCGGCGTTCAAGTTGGCGTGCAATGTTCTCAGCGACTAGCTTGGCAGCCAAATCAGGACGCTTTACCTCTTCGATATTGATACGAACTGGCATACCAATAATCTTTTCAACTTCAGCTTTAATTTCCTGGGCACCAGCACCACCGCGACCGATAACAACACCAGCTTTTGCAGTGTTGATTGTAACGGTAGCAAGATTCGCTGAACGTTCAATCTCGAGAGACTTGATAGTCGCACGAGTTGAGAATCGCTTTTCTATTGCCTTGCGAACCTGAAGGTCCTGTGCAAGCCATGTTGCGTATTCACGCTTATCAGCAAACCAACGAGAAGCCCAGTTCTTATTAACCTGAAGTCGCATGCTAATAGGATTTACTTTTTGACCCATAGCTACTTCTCCTCTTTTGCAGCTGACTGCTTAGTGGTTGTCTTCTTGGCAGCTGGTTTTGCAGCTGCTGTGGCTTTACGAACCTTCTTAGCCCCAGTTACTTCAATGACAATGTGTGAAGATTTAAGCTGGTAAGGTTTCGCCATACCTTTTGCGCCAGCACGAAATCGCTTTTGGCGTGGACCAGCGGTCACTTGCAAAGAAGCAATCGTAAGGCTGTTGCCGTCAAGATCGTGGTTGTTTGTTGCATTTGCTTTGGCACTTGCAATGATTTTTGCAACCGGAGTTGCAGCACGCTTAGGCGTGTGATTTAGGATAACGAGTGCATCAGCAACGCTGCGACCACGAACAAGACTTGCAATAAGACTTAGCTTGCGTGGGGTCATGCGAACGCCGCGAGCGACTGCGCGAACTGTATTTACATCAGCCATGACTACTTATCCTTACCTCCGTGCTTACGGAACTTACGAGTTGGTGCAAATTCACCAAGCTTGTGTCCAACCATGTTTTCGGTTACATACACAGGAACGTGAACGCGACCGTTATGGACGGCGATAGTACGACCAACCATATCAGGACTGATTGTACTAGCACGTGCCCATGTCTTAATAACTGTTCGATCATCCGAGCTAAGAGCCGCTACTTTGCGAGCAAGCTTGAAGTCAACGAATGGTCCTTTTTTTAATGAACGACTCATATACTATTTCTTCCTCTTCGCCTCATGGCGGCTTCTTACGATCATTTTGTTAGTACTCTTGCGACGTCGCGTGCGGTAACCAAGTGTCAATTGACCCCATGGTGTTCGCGGAGCCTTACCAGTACCGTGACGACCACCATCACCACCACCATGCGGGTGATCAGCAGCGTTCATAACAACACCACGGACAGATGGACGGAAGCCCATGCGACGCTTACGACCAGCTGAACCAATCTTCACGTTCTGGTGCTGTTCGTTACCAACAGTACCAATAGTTGCCATGCACTCTAGACGGAAGCGGCGAACCTCACCACTTGGCATACGGAGCTGCGCATAGTCGCCCTCTTTAGCCATAAGCTGAGCTTTTGCACCAGCAGCACGTACTGCCTGACCACCTTTACCAGCCTGTAGTTCAATATTGTGAACCATGGTACCGGTAGGGATATTAGCGAGTGGAAGACGGTTGCTTGTTTCAACTGGAGCATCAGCACCACTTGAAATCTTTTTGCCTGCACTCATAGTGCTATCAGCGATGACATAGTGGTAGAGACCGTTCTGATCCTTAACTCGAGCAATGCGAGCTGAGCGGTTTGGATCGTATTCGATCTGCTCGATTGTTGCAACAGTACCAGCAGGAAGGCGGTAGTTGACAAGTCGGTAGAATCGCTTAACACCACCACCACGGTGACGAACGGTAATACGACCAGTGTTGTTACGGCCGGCATTTGACTTACGAACAGCTACAAGACTTTTCAGTGGTTTACGAGTTGTAACAGCTGAAAGATCTTGGCTTGTCATACCGCGACGTCCAGGAGTAGTTGGGTTGTAATTCTTAATAGCCATTACTACTTCTCCTCTTCGTCAAATATTTTAATTGAATCGCCCTCTGCAACAGTGACATATGCCTTCTTGATGTTGCTGCGGTAAGCAGTTGCTGGATAGGCTCGTTTGCCCCGACTAGCGCGAACCGGCTTACCCTTTACAATGACTGCGCGAACATCCGTTACCTTAACGCCGTACTGCTCAGCAACGGCAGAAGCAATCTGCTGTTTGTTGGCTGTCGTAGGCACGGTAAAGACATATGTGTTTTGTTGTGTAGCTGCATAAGCCTTTTCACTCATGCGAGGGACTAGTGAAATATGTGCACTCATTATTTTTCACCCCCTAACCATGCCTCTACAGCTGCAACAGCTGGACGAGTCATAGCGATCTTATCTGCATTAAGGATGTGGTACACAGTGAGGTAGGTAGAACGAACAAGCTCCACATTTTCAAGATTGCGGCTTGCACGAACGAGCTCAGGTGTCTTCTCATCTACGACAAGAAGAATACGGCGGGCAGTAAGATTGTTATCAGCAAGAACTCCAACAAGCTCTTTTGTCTTACCGGTAGTAGTAATCGGTTCGATAACGCTGATCTTACCAGCTTCATTAGCAAGGCTTAGGGCTTGGCGAAGAGCAACAAGCTTTGACTGCTTACTAATCTTGATGGTGTAATTTTCTTCGCCAGATGGACCGAAGACAATACCACCCTTACGCCAGATAGGGTTACGAGTCGAACCAAAACGTGCACGACCAGTACCCTTTTGTCGCCATGGCTTCTTACCACCACCGCTGACTTCACCACGAGTCTTGGTAGTTGCGGTTGCGACACGACCATTTGCGAGGTATGCCTCGTAGGCAAGCTTTAGCAGCTGGTGATTAGCAACCTCGACGCCGAATACGGCTGGAGATAGGTCTGTTTTAGGAGCTGCTTTTGCAGCTGTTTTAGGAGTAGTAGCCATTATTTAGCACCTCCGACCATTACGATTCCCTTACGAGGGCCAGGGATAGCACCCTTAACACCAAGAAGGTTATTATCTGCATCGACATAAGCAATAGTTAGGTTTTTAACGGTTACGCGCTCAGCACCCATTTGGCCTGCCATTCGCTTACCCTTAAAGACTTTTTGCGGGTACATAGAACCAATCGAACCTGGTTTTCGGATGTATCCCTTACCACCATGAGTCTTTTTGCTAGTGTTAAAGTTGTTTCGCTTTACGTTACCAGCAAAACCTTTACCTTTGCTCGTGCCAGTAACATCGACCGCGTCACCGACAGAAAAAACGCTCACATTCAACTGTGAGCCGACACTAAGATCTTCACCAAGTTCATCAACACGAACTTCGCGAATCACCTTAGGGCTTACGTTGGCGGTCTTCACATGACCAGCCACGGCATTGCTCAGGTTCTTCCCCTCACCAAAACCAATCTGCAGCGCGTTATAACCATCTTTTTCGACAGTCTTAACCTGAGTCACGATGCAGGGGCCAGCTTGAATAAGTGTTACTGGAACAGTCACACCATCCTCGCCGATGATTTGGGTCATACCAACTTTGGTACCGAGTAGTGATTTCATTTACTCACGCCCTCTTTGCATTTAAAAGTCTTGGTAGAATCGCGGTTTCCTCGTAGGACCTGCGGTTGTACCAAGAACTTATTTAATATTTCGTATAAGTTACCAATGAATCGTAACAGATTACCACCCCTGGTGTCAAGAAGTAGCAATTATTAGTTTTTAGTGACTTCTTTTGCGCTTGAGCTAACCTGATTTTGAGCTCGAACTAGCTCTGCTCGAACTGAATCGCTGAGTCCATTAATTTGCGTGTATAGAATGATCATCTTGTCATTAAGCTGGTTGTAAGAATCCTTATCACCCGCTTTTTCAGCCATATGAATATCACCAAGTGTCTTTGCAATATCACCAGATGTTGCAGTAAGTGAGTTATGCATCGTCTTAAGGTTTTGATGAGGTGTCACAGCCTGCAGCTGTTCAAGCGTTTTTTTCCAAGCTTCAAATCCTTGATGAGGTTGAGTACGGTCTGGACCGTACTGGTATTCAAAAGCCGGCGCCATAGCACTTGCAAGTGCAAATTCATACTCAGCGATATTTTTCATATCAGCTAACGAGTCACCAAGGGCACTAGCACTAGCAGAAAAGTCATTACACTCAGCACTAACAGCTTTGTAATCACGAGCAAGCGGTCCAACAATTGGCGCATGTTTTTTACATTCTTCACTTAGGGCTTTGGCTTTTTCACTAGTATCATTAAGCATAGCTAACGCTTGAGCGCGGGTATCTGCATTCTGCAGGTCAAGGACCGTAAGCGCATTACCCGTCTCTTCAATTGATTGTTTCAACTCAGCACGTGAATCGGCAACAGCTTTGCGACTGTCGTTTAGTGCGAAGGCCGCCTGAAAGAACAGAAGTGATACGATAAAGAGAACAATCAGGCTGGCCAATATAATTGGCACTACTCGGGGTGTTACCTTTGCAGCAACAGCATTAACTTTATCAATAAAAGTATTGTTTTTTTCTTCAACGCGCTGACGGCGTGAAACGAAGGTTGTTTTGTTTGCCATATTATCGCTTCCTCGTTGGGTTTGCTTCGTTAAATTCAATCAATAGAGGCCATGCATTAAACTTACAGCCCTCTAGGTCTTGTGATTGCGCAGACATTACTGCCGCAGGTCGACCAGTACCCGAACACTTAAAATGACGGTTAATACCCATCCAGTGTCCCGTAATATGTGTAACATTCAAGTGACGGTAATCACGAATAGATAAATTGCTTGCATTCCAGCTAGGTGTAGCCTGTAACCATCGATCCTGATTAATAATGGCGCGATCGCCCAATCGACAGCTTGTTAAGCTATCACAAACACCTCCAAAGGCAGCGGTTGCTTGTGGATCAGCTAGTGTCAGGATAAAGTTACCACTGCTTGGTACCTCTTTAAATTCAACGTTCATATATGCCCAGCCTCGTGGGTCATTGAGTGTTTCATTCACTTGACGCTTGAATTCATCTTTATCAGCAGTGATATTGCCAACAAATTCTGTTGTGTAGGTGTAGGTTATCTTTTCATCACGATCAAGAGGTGGTGGTGAAAGGATCTGCAAACGCTCTGAGGCAACGCCCATTTGCCGTCCAACACAGAGTAAATCTGATGGATTACACTCAAACTCAACTTTTACATTGAGCGTCTCAAGCGTATGAGGGTTTGCATTAGCTGCTTGGTGCCCTTCATGTCCGCCTGTCTCTGCTGCAGGGGCCGCAGGCGCCACAGGGGCTGCAGGTGCTGCAGGAGTAGGCTCGACAGCGGGAGCTGGTGCAACTGGCGCTTGTTGCGGCGCAGTTGTATGTCCTTCGTGATTCTCGGGACTCTGTGCTTGTATTTTGCTAACGGGATTAACCGCAAGCACAGCTACAAACAAGCTGATTAATAGCATTGAAGCAATAGTAAACCTTTTCATAGGTATACTATAGCATATTTATGACAATTTCATAATTTTATTGCTTTGTAGGTAATCCTTATGCTTATACCTATATCTTTTGAGCAGCTTGATATAGCTTTTTCTGACTTAGCACAAGCTCATCCTGCATCTGCTCACCCAGCTGGTTTACCTTTTTATAGTGCAAGTCGAGGCTCTTTATAGCTGCCGTTGTGGCACGAGTATCCTTGCTAGTCTGCGCTTGCTGCAGCTGTTCATATGTTGCAATAACATCGGATGAAGAATTAATAAGTTCAGTATTGTACGTAACCAAAACTTCAGGCGGAGTTACCTTTTGCAGCTCTGATTTAAACGACCCCCAAGCGCCTATTGCTTGTTTGGTATCTGTCTTATTATTGCCAGATTGAAAAGCAACAATTGGATTAGTTGCATTAAGCAGTTCTACTTGATACTGCGCTACTGGTAAAAAGCCGTTCAGACTATCCCTTAGCTCTCGCGCTGTTGCCGTAAGACTATCACATTCTGCAGATAAGGTTTTAAAGTTTTTAGCCAGTGCAGGAACCCATGGTGTTTCAGCTTTAGCACAGGTGTCGGCTATAGTATCTACCTGAGCAGTAAATTGATTAAGTGAACCAAGTGCCACCTTTAGGTTTGCACCTTCTTCATCTTTGACACTTGTTACTTTTTCTGTTGTGCTCTTAGCACTTACACGCAGATCGTTTCTGTTAGCCGCAACTGTCTTTTTTAAATTCATTGCCGTTGCGTTAGCCTGCAAAAAGACGAGCGCCAAGGCGAGCAACGCCAACAGTACCACCCCAATAAACAGCAAGAGAGCCTTGTTGTGAAGTAGAGATTTTTTATGCCCACGATCGAGCAGCGGGCGTTGTTTTGGTGAAGCAAGGAGTTTTTGAATCATATTATTACAACCCTAGTGTTGGTGCTTTAAGTTCCGTATCGAGCGGCCATGGATTAAAGGTACATCCCTGCAAACTCATAGACTGCTGCTGCATAACTGGAGCGGGCTGGCCAGGAACACTGCAATTTGCATGACCAAGGCCTAACCAATGCCCAGTCTCGTGATTGATGACCATGTGGCGATAATCACGGAGCGTTCCTCCACCCTGGTTCCACGCTGGTGTTGCGCCGAGCCAACGATCTTGATTGATGACGACATTTCGTCCAACGACACAACTATATGTGTTATCACATCCATTAGCAGAGAAACTTGTCATCTCACTGGCACTAGAAAGATTAAGCGTAAATTGGCCACCAGTTGCAACCTCTTTAAAGGTAACACCCATGCGAGTCCAGCCACGAGTATCGTTCAATGTTTCGTTAGCAAGACGCTTAAATTCATTAATATCAGCCGTAAGGGTACCGCGTGTTGCAACAGAATATGTTACTTCTTGCTTGGTCTTTTGCACCTCGTACTGTGGAGGAGTCATAGTAATAAGGCGCTCTGAAGCAACAGAATATTGATTTGCTATACAGAGTGTTTCACCTGGTTTACAGCCAAATTTGGGTGTATTTTCACCGCCTGCTGAACCACTCTGATTATGTGTTGCTTCATCGTGTTGCTGGGCATAGACACCAACAAGTGGCATGCTAATTGCAGCAAGAACCAAACCAATAGAAATAATAACCCCTTTAAACCTCATACGCCCCTTCATTTGGCTTAAGTATAGCAGATTTTTTGGAGCTACAATATAATTCCGACCGGCAAAAAGAGCGATACAATTGTCATGACTATGAGGATGGCATATTCAATTTTTCGATCTACTTGAAAATGGTCGTGTGCGGCAAAAGCGAGGCCAATAAATAGACCAAGCGGAATACCAAGTAGTTGGAACGAACCCCCAATCGTTAAAGGCTCACTAAATTTTAACCAAAGCGATCCTAGGATAATAAAGAGTACTACCTTAAGTACATATGTACTATCAGGTTCATTCTGTGTTTGTTTTTTCTTTGGCATACAACAATTGTAGCATAAGAAGAATATGATTGGTTGATAGAACATGGTAGTTATGTTATAATATTATTCGGCTACGCTGGATTAGTGTAGACACCTACAAGAACAGGAGAGAATGATGTCGTCTTCGCTCATCAGCACCTGGTCTGAGCTGCTCACGAGCGGCTTGGCAGCCACTGCTGAGACGCTGAAGCCGTACAACCACTACGCCATCGTCGAACCAGCAAAGGACGATGCACTGGCTGCGCCAGCAAACGGTTACGTAACAGTCTCTGGCGTATACACGCTGCCACGCGATTGGGGCGTCTTCAAGAGAGGAGACCATGTCTTTATTGTCCAGGAGGGACCGCTAAGCAGTACTCCTCCCTACGTCGACAGGAGACACTCGGACGCCAGCGAGCGCGACGCCGTCTCGCATGGACTCGTTCCTGACCCTAGTCGCTCACCGGCTCGCCTGTTGGTTCTCGCGTCTGACCTGCCCAAGCTGCAGTTCACCACTGAACTAGGGCTGCCGGAGTTGGAGCACGAACTGCTTTACGGTCCTGTCGATTAAGATAAGCGACCGTGCACGTGCGAGCTCAGGAATCATCTCTCCTGTCTCGCAACCTTTGATCAAAAGCCCTTTTGGCAGGAGGTTGCGAATAAAAAAGAACTCCTTTTAACAAGGAGTTCTTTTTTTAAGTCTTAAAGACTACATTCGGATTTCTGCGTCGCAACCTGCTGGCAGGCTAAGACTCTGCAGAGAGTCAATAGTCTTAGGAGTTGCGTTCACGATGTCTATGAGACGTTTGTGAACACGCATCTCGAATGCTTCACCACCCTTTTTGTAGACGTGTGGTGATTTCACAACCGTAAAGGTTGAGCGGCGAGTTGGTAGTGGCACTGGACCGGCAATACTTGCACCGGTGCGAAGTGCTGTGTCGATAATCTGCTTTGCAGACTGATCGATAACTTTGTGGTCGTATGCCTTTAGGCGAATACGAATTCGTGGGCCTGATTGTTCAGCCATGAGTATAAACTCTCCTCTTGATTGGTATACCGTAACCTCTGCTCGATTCGTAGACTTAACTTACGTCTGGCCGAGTTCTCGGTATGATTAA
>PJQJ01000005.1:34824-37065 GCA_002861585.1 Candidatus Saccharimonadota bacterium
AACCGGAGTCTTTTCAATGGTAGTAGTCGTACTGGATTATTTTGTAATCTTAGTAACAACACCGGCACCAACGGTGCGTCCACCTTCACGGATAGCGAAGCGTAGACCCTGCTCCATAGCGATAGGAGCAAGTAGAGTAACCTTGAAGGTTACAGTATCACCAGGCATAACCATCTCTTTGTCAGCTGGAAGCTCAACTTCACCGGTTACGTCAGTTGTACGGAAGTAGAACTGAGGCTTGTAACCCTTGAAGAATGGAGTGTGGCGACCACCTTCTTCTTTGCTAAGTACGTATACTTCAGCATCGAATTCAGTGTGAGGAGTGATAG
The DNA here is from genome assembly GCA_002861585.1 of Candidatus Saccharimonadota bacterium. Lineage (GTDB taxonomy): Bacteria > Patescibacteriota > Saccharimonadia > Saccharimonadales > Saccharimonadaceae. The sequence continues at coordinate 35,154 of PJQJ01000005.1, forward strand.
AACCTGGCTTAGCGATAACCTGACCGCGCTCAATGTCGTCGCGCTCAATACCACGTAGCAGAACACCTGCGTTGTCACCTGATTGACCCCGGTCAAGCTGCTTTTTGAAAGCTTCAATTCCAGTTACAACAGATTTCTTGGTTGCACGGATACCAACGATTTCAACTTCGTCGTTAATCTTAACGATACCAGTTTCGATACGACCGGTAGCAACAGTACCACGACCCTTGATTGAGAATACGTCCTCAACAGGCATCAAGAATGGCTTGTCTAGGTCACGTGCTGGCTCTTCGATGTACTCATCCATAGCCTTAACAAGTTCCATAACCCTGTCTTGGTACTCAGCGTCGCCATCAAGAGCCTTAAGAGCAGAACCCTTAACGATAGGAGCGTTGTCGCCGTCAAAACCGTACTTGCTAAGAAGTTCGCGGACGTCAATTTCAACAAGCTCGACAAGCTCTTCGTCAGCCATGTCCATCTTGTTAAGGAAGACAACGATCTTAGGCACACCAACCTGCTTTGCAAGTAGAACGTGCTCACGAGTCTGAGGCATAGGACCGTCAGCTGCAGATACAACAAGAATTGCACCATCAACCTGAGCGGCACCAGTAATCATGTTCTTAACGTAGTCGGCGTGACCAGGCATGTCGACGTGTGCGTAGTGACGAACTTCACTTTCGTATTCCTGGTGAGAAGTAGCAATGGTAATACCACGAGCCTTTTCTTCAGGTGCGTTGTCGATCTGATCGTAAGCGATAGGTTTGTTTACATCGCTTGGAAGCTTTGCAGCAAGTGTTGCAGTGATAGCTGCAGTCAAAGTGGTCTTACCGTGGTCGACGTGACCCATGGTACCTACGTTGACGTGAGGTTTGCTTCGGTCAAATGTTGCCATTTAGTTCTCCGTAATTTAATTATAATCGGTTTTCGCACGCAAATTTCTGCGTGACGCATGGAGCAAATTATAGAGGTTTTTACACTCCTTGTAAAGTGTTATTCTTGCTGACTACTCAAGAATAACCAGTATTGAAAGCGGCGAGTTCTCACCCGCCACTCCCAAGTACAAACTAGTTGCTTGATCGTTTCGTGATTACTTCTTGCGCAACATTTGGTGGTACTTCCTCGTACTGAGCAAGCTCCATCGTACTGGCTGCACGACCTTGGCTCATAGAACGAAGTTCAGTTGTATAACCAAACATGCTAGCAAGTGGCACCATAGCGGTGATTACCTTTGCTCCGTGGCGATCATCCATTGCATCAATGCGACCACGACGAGAGTTAAGATCACCAATAACATCACCCATGAAGTCTTCTGGGGTAGTTACTTCAACCTTCATGACAGGCTCAAGTAAGGCTGGGTTTGCCTTCTTAACACCTTCACGAGTTGCCATTGCACCAGCCATCTTAAAGGCCATTTCGTTGGAGTCCACATCGTGGTAACTACCATCATAAAGAGTAGCCTTAACATCCACGACAGGGTAACCAGCTAGGACACCGCCCTTAAGCGTCTCTTCGATACCGTTTTTCACAGGTGTACGATATTCCTGAGGAACAACACCACCCTTAATCTCGTCGAAGAACTCAAAGCCTTTACCTGGCTCATTTGGCTCAAGACGTAGCCATACGTGACCATACTGACCACGACCACCAGACTGCTTCACGTACTTACCTTCAATTTCGGTACGAGCCTTGATTGATTCACGGTAGGCAACCTGTGGCTGACCGACATTAGCTTCAACCTTAAACTCGCGCTTCATACGATCAACAATGATATCAAGGTGAAGCTCACCCATACCAGAGATGATTGTCTGACCAGTTTCTTCGTCGGTGTGAACGCGGAATGTTGGATCCTCTTCAGCTAGTCGCTGCAGAGCAATACCCATCTTTTCTTGGTCGGCTTTCGTCTTTGGCTCAA
>PJQJ01000005.1:37130-41699 GCA_002861585.1 Candidatus Saccharimonadota bacterium
CAAAGAGTCGTACCAGTTGTGGTGTTTTTAAGACCAACAACTGCAGCGATATCACCTGCGGTAATCTCATTGATATCCTCACGCTTGTCGGCGTGCATACGAACAATACGTCCGATACGCTCTTTGTCGCCAGTTGTTGCGTTCAGAACGTAACTACCAGCAGTTAGTTTACCGCTATACACGCGAACGAAAATTAATTTACCAACAAATGGGTCATTTGCAATCTTAAAGGCAAGACCAGCAAATGGTTCACTGTTATCAGGTTTACGGCTAATTTCATCACCTGTCTTCGTGTGAGTTCCCCAGGTTTCACCAATATCAAGTGGTGATGGCAGGTAATCAGCGACTAGGTCAAGGACCTTCTCGACAATAACACCACGACCGTCACCACCGGTGACAACATAGAATTCACCAGTAAGAACACTTTTACGAATAGCATCTTTAAGTTCTTGCTTAGAGATTGCTTCTTCACCACCATCAAGGTACTTTTCAAATAGATCGTCGTCAGCTTCAACCGCTGCTTCTACAAGCAGTGTTCGTGCATTCTTAGCTTTTTCAGCCATGTCTGCAGGAATATCACCTTCAATAAGCTCTTTATCAGTATAGTCATTGTAGGTGTATGCCTTCATCTCGACGAGGTCAACAACGCCATTGATATCCTTTTCAAAGCCAATTGGCAGATGAATAGGTAGAGCACGCTTAGAGAGTCGTTCGTGAATAGTACGAAGACTCATGTAAAAGTCACCACCGGTCTGGTTGATCTTGTTAATAAAACAGATACGAGGCACACCGTATTTGTTGGCCTGACGCCAAACCGTTTCAGTCTGTGCTTCAACACCCATCTTACCGTCGAAGACAACCACGGCACCATCAAGCACACGGAGTGAACGTTCTACTTCAGCCGTAAAGTCAATGTGGCCTGGGGTGTCGATGATATTGATCTTACAACCCTTCCAAAAACACGTGACTGCTGCAGAAGTAATCGTGATACCACGTTCCTTTTCCTGCGCCATCCAGTCAGTTGTGGCACCGTCACCGTCACCACGGACTTCACCAATCTTGTGATTGATACCGGTTCGGTAGAGGATACCTTCAGTTGTCGTCGTTTTACCGGCGTCAATATGAGCGATAATACCGATATTTCGGTACTGCTCAAGTGGAATATTTTTAACTGCCATAAATTCCTTTATTATTAGCTACTTGGTAATCTGAAATAATTTTTAAACGAATGTGTTTATAAAAATTATGATCGTGCGAAGTGAGCAAAGGCTCGGTTAGCTTCAGCCATACGATGAGTATCTTCACGCTTCTTGTACGCGACACCAGTCTCGTTGTAGGCATCTGTAATTTCCGTTGCAAGACGCTGAGCATACGGCATACCGTTCTTTGAACGAGCAGCCTGCACCAACCACATAAATGCATAGTGCTGCTGGCGTGATCCGTGAATTGGGAATGGAATCTGATAGTTAGCACCACCGACACGACGAGATTTTACCTCGAACTGTGGGTAGAGATTTCTGATAGCTTTTTCGTAGATTTCAAGCGGGTTATCACTGTCAACCTTCTTAGCTGCCATTTGCAATGCGTCATACACTGCACGTTCAGCAATTTGTTTCTTGCCATCAAGCATACTCTTGTTGATAAGGCGCTGGACAAGTACAGAGTTGTACTTGCGATCAGGATTTAGCGTTCGCTGTAGTGATTTCGTTTTTCGGCGAGGCATTACTTAGTGTCTCCCTTCTTAGAACCATATTTAGAACGACCACGTTGGCGTTTTGCAACACCTTGAAGGTCGAGTGCACCACGAACAATGTGATAACGAACACCTGGAAGATCTGGCACACGTCCACCGCGAACAAGAACAACTGCGTGCTCCTGTAGGTTGTGACCTTCACCACCAATGTATGCCCATACTTCATGACCGTTAGTCAAACGAACACGAGCAACCTTACGGAGTGCTGAGTTAGGCTTTTTTGGTGTCTTAGTTGTTACCTTAACGCAAACACCGCGCTTTAGAGGCGCATCCATAGCGTAGTAACGGCTCTGAAGAGCATTTTGAATGCGGCCAAGTGCTGGAGACTTACTCTTTTTCTGAGCAGTCTTGCGCGGCTTGCGTACTAACTGATTGATTGTTGGCATCAATTCTCCTTTAAAGTTAGGCTTTAGCAGCTTTTATAGTCTGCTAAAGCCTTCTACTGTTGATACTTATTTACATTTGAAGGCGCTGGTAAAACGGTACTTCAAGTAGTTTGTATGGTTTCACGGTCGCACCCGCTACATACCATGTCTTTCCTTTGCAAGCTTTTGTAGGTGTACACACACTTTCCTACGGTTACTCCAAAAGAGGAAACTCGTTTAAAAGTATACTACATAAACAGATTGAAGACAAGAAAGAAGACCCGCCTCCAGCGTGTCTACCAAAAGCATTATGCCTTCGGCTGATCTCCTTTCTGGATACGGGTCTAGCTGACCTTTGAAGTTTGGTGTGCTGGGGGCTATGAAGGCAGTGCCTTCATAGCCCCGATCAGGGAGCAAGCTCCGTCGTGCCACTCGAGCACCGAACCACTCGGCATGACGCCGTGCGTGCTCAGCATGCCCGGTAGCAACTGCCGAAGACGCCTGAGCGCCTCGTGGTCAGCAAGAGTCACCTCCAGCTGACGCGGCCGAAGCTCGGGCACCTCCACGGTCGTGAAGAGATTGGGCTTCTGGCGCAGACGCTTCACGACGTGATCGATCCCCGTCAGGTGGATCAGCGGCTCCGGGAAGGTCACCATCATCAGGTCGAACGTGGGTGGCAACAGACTGCAGGTTACTCGCTGAGGCTTCACCTTGTGCTCCTATCTCTCCTGCTGCTCTTCGCGGCGGACACTGAACATGTACTGCACGTTCACGCAGAAGCCAGTCTCCTGGCTCCACTTGGAGTAGATGATCTCGTACCGAGACCGCTGTGTGGCCTCATCGGCGACGGTCTGATGTCCACTACGCCGGGCCAGGTGGTGAAGAACCCACTCCGGCTTTGGCGGCATGCTCATCAGTTCGTACAGCAGCGTGCCCATCTGGTACACGTTGCCCTTGTCAGCCAACTGTAGCAGCCGATGGGCGACATCGCGGTCCTTCAGGGCACCGATCTCGTAGTAGAACTCTCGCGAGTACTTCACCGTCGGCTCGCCGTCGGGAACGACCGAGAACTTTCGCCCATGCGGTTCATCGCTGTCTTGCACTACCCCTCCTAGGGTCTTTCAAGACACAACCGTGTTGTCGTGTCTCTTGCACACTTATATTCCCATATTTGTTTATATTTAGCAATAGCTGTTACTACTCTAAAAAATGAAAGAAGGCTCACTGAAAGAGCCTCGCTGTGAGCTGTCGCTCCATCAGCAAACCTTCTTTCATGTGAGCCTTTTGTAGGTAGGGCCACGAAGTACTTCTGTGCTCAGCCGGCGAGCCGGTAGGAGCTCGGGATCGGCCGCTGTAGGATCTGGAGCTTGTCGAGCTGGCAGTCGACATGCCGCTGGAGCGTGAGCTTGAGCGCGTCGACGACGATCTCGGCGAGATCAGCCATCGAGCAGGTCGGCTCACGCTCGATCAGCAACGTGTTGCCGTTGCGCCTTGTGCATTCCCTGACGGCCGGAGCTGCCTGGATCTGGTCGAGCAGAGCGCGAGTCGCACAGGTGTTGAGCGTCAGCACAGCCTCTGTGCCGTTGTCGAGCCCCTGCAGCGTTGAAGAGACGTTCATGACGATTCCCCTTCCAATAGTAGAGCCTTGCCTTCGTGGTTCTAAACGTTATTGTATGCCTCTTTTTGGGGAATGCAAGACTTTTTTAGACTACTTCGTACTCTTCCAGTCACCAGAGTTTAACCTATTGCGGTCACTGTTATACCAAAAATCATGTGGATCTACTTCTTTCATCTGCTGCCACATCTTCTTAGCAGTTTCTGTGTATAGCTTATTTTCAAAGACGTAGTGCCGAGCTTCCTCTTTTTTCTGGCCTATTCGTATATTACCTCGTGCCGCCTCCTCTTGCAGTTCAAAATCTACATCTAAATTATCTGCATCTTTGACAATCTTCGCTTCAATACATTCGCGCTTCTCGTATTCGTGCCATAGGGCAATAAATTCTTCCTGCAGGGCCGTTCCATCCAGCATATCTTCAAGACCTAGGGCTTCATTGCGTTCTACGTACTGGCGTGACAAGTAATCAACGTCTCCTGCCCGACTTTCCGGGATATCATGCACCAGGGCCATCTTAATAACCTTGCCCGTATCTTCGACTCCTTCATGTTTTGCCAAAATAAGTGCAATCCAGATAACTCGTAAGTGGTGTTCGGCCAAGTTTTGAAAATCAGCATTTAAAAATCGCTTCCATGTTCGCTGAATAAACCGCAAACAACCCATTTCGTATAGGAATTCAATATCTCTGTTCACTTTATAACCCCATGTTTAATTCCACCTATAATAACAAAATTCGCCCTCAAGAGAGGGCGAATTGTTTGGTTTCAAGTAGTAGGCCCGCCCGGGGGCGACGCACATGCCGAGTATTATCTCAGCTAGCGTCGCCCCCGGAACGG
>PJQJ01000005.1:42265-48848 GCA_002861585.1 Candidatus Saccharimonadota bacterium
TGTTGTCGATGGCCGGGACGTGGGCCAGGGACGACACGCTCATGATTCACCGTTCCTTCGTTACGTCGGTCAGAGCGGTTGCTCTTTGTGTGGCCGACGTAATAAAAGATTATACGCACAGTTTGTTTGAGTGTCAATTATATTTTTATTATGTTTTGCATAAGCACTATCTGATACTTTTTGCCATATAAAAACAGCCCAGGCTATAGACCTAGGCTGTCCTTATTCTCCTTAGAGAGCAGTACGACTACTCGTTAGAGATTTCACCAAGAGGTGTTGTTACCTCGTGATATTCGATAGGTTCACTCTTGGCAACTCCAGTACCAACAGGAATCTTGCGACCAATGATCACGTTTTCCTTTAGACCGTAGAGTTCATCGACACGTCCGCTAATAGCAGCGTTGATCAAGACACGGGTTGTATCCTGGAACGATGCAGCAGACAAGAAACTGTCTGACCAGATAGACACCTTCGTGATACCAAGTAGCAATTGAGTGTACTGTGCAGGTGTTTTACCGTCTTGTGTGAGAGCGTGGTTAGCCTCAACAACACTTGCCTTAGAGACAATGTCACCCGTTACAAAGGTACTGTCACCTGGCTCTTCAATCTGAACACGGCTGAACATCTGACGCACGATGATTTCAAGGTGCTTATCAGCGATGTTCTGACCCTGCGCAGCGTAGATACGAAGGACTTCGTTAATGATATAACGCTGAGTCGCTTCAATACCCTTAAGTCGCATGAGCTCGTGTAGGTTGATAGAACCGGTCGTCAGACGATCACCAGCTTCGATAGTGTCACCGTCAGCAACGGTTAGCTGCTTGAAGCCAGGGATTTCGTAACGAACAGGCGCTTGTGAGCTTGATGTCAGGATAAAGTGACCATCACTTACCTCAACCTTACCGTCAAATGGCGCAGTAAGTGGTAGTGATTGATCCTCTTCACTTGCAAGGACATCACCGGCAACAACATCAGTACCGCTCTTTACGCGGACAATGCGACCTTCAACAGGGAGCTTTTCAACTTTACCCTGAGTTGGCGTTACCTGAACGACATATGTGTCCCCATCTTCCCATACAGCAACGTTACCAGTAACTTCACATAAGTAGGCTTGACCCTTAGGAGCACGTGCCTCAAAGAGCTCATCAACACGAGGAAGACCCTGGGTAATATCGTCACCGGCCACACCAGAACTGTGGAAGGTGTTAAGAGTTAGCTGGGTACCAGGCTCACCGACTGACTGTGCAGCGATAACACCAACAGGTTCAGCGAGGGCGACGAGACGTCCAGTTGCCATATCAATACCATAACTCTTCTGTGGAATACCTCGAAGGTTAGCACAGCTAAGAACGCTCATGATCTTTACCTGATCGATAGATTCATCGGCTTCGATAGCATCGGCAACTTCACGTGTGATTAGCTCACCCTTCTTGATGTGCTTAGCAACATCCTGGGCTGCGAAGCGACCAAATAGACGATCACCGAAAGGAATCATTGTCTGATCGGTTTCAGATCGGAGGATTGCGAATCCGACATCTTCATTGTCATCTCCAACAGTAAAGACATCCTGGCTTACGTCAACAAGACGACGAGTTAGGTAACCGGAGTCGGCGGTCTTAAGTGCCGTATCGATAAGACCCTTACGTGTACCACGAGTTGCCACGAAAGCTTCAAGTGGTGAAAGACCACGCTTAAAGCTTGAACGGATTGGCAGCTCAATCTCTTTACCAGTTGCATCAACCATGACACCAATCATAGCGGTAGCAAGTTTGACGTTACTGATATCACCACGAGCACCAGAGTCAACCATCACAGCAATAGATGTATCTTCTTTTTCAAGGCGACCCTGAAGGATTTCAAGGACTCGCTTATCGATGTTACGCCATGCCTGAACGGTTAGGTTGTAGCGCTCTTCTTCGGTGATAAGACCCTGCTCGTACTGATCGTTCAGCAGGCTTGTGCGCTGATCACCTTCGGCAATCACTTCGTCAAGTTCCGGAACTTCAAAGTAATCAGTCATACCGGTACTTACTGCAGCTTTGGTTGCATATTCAAGAGCGATGTCTTTAATATGGTCAGCAGTTTGGGCGGCAACCTCTTCACCATAATTTTCAAAGATACGGGCAAGCACTTTATTAAGTTTCTTCTTGCTCATTACATCTTCAACATATGGCATATCCTCAGGAAGAACTTCATTAAAGAAGACGCGGCCAAGGGTCGTTTCACGAACAGCACCCTTTACTTCGACACGAATAGGAGTCTGCAGTTTGATGTAGCTTGCGTCAAAGGCATAGATTGCCTCTGCGACAGAACTAAACGGACGTGGCTCTTTTAGCTGAGCACTTGGCTTAGGGTACGTCAGGTAGTAACAACCAAGAACGATATCCTGTGCAATGTTCAAGATTGGTGAACCATCAGCTGGCTTTAGCAAGTTACGAGTAGCGCTCATCAGGTCTCGAGCCTCAGCTTGCGCCTCGTCTGAGAGCGGCAAGTGAACGGCCATCTGGTCACCATCGAAGTCAGCGTTGAAACCTTTACAGACAAGTGGGTGTAGCTGGATTGCCTTACCTTCGATCAATTTCGGCTGGAAGGCCTGGATTGAAAGACGGTGCAGTGATGGAGCACGGTTCAAAAGAACATACTTACCTTGAATCACATCATCAAGGGCATCCCAGATGATACTCTCACCTGCTTCGATTAACCGAGTTGCGCTACGAATGTTGTGTGCGTATTCGTGCTGTAACAAGTAAGCAATAACAAATGGTTTAAACAACTCAAGCGCCATCTGCTTCGGCAGACCACACTGGTGAATCTGTAGCTCAGGACCAGCAACGATAACTGAACGACCAGAGTAGTCAACACGCTTACCAAGAAGGTTCTGGCGGAAACGACCCTGCTTACCCTTTAGTAGGTCGCTTAGCGACTTTAGGCGACGTCGGCCACCAGTAGCACTAACGGCACGACCACCACGAGCTGCACTGTTATCAATAAGCGCATCAACGGCTTCCTGGAGCATGCGCATCTCATTGCGGCGAATAACTTCGGGAGCATTAAGCTCAATTAGCTTTTTAAGACGATTGTTGCGGTTAATAACGCGGCGGTACAGATCGTTAAGGTCAGATGTCGCAAAACGACCACCGGTTAGCTGAACCATCGGGCGAAGATCCGGAGGAATAACAGGAAGGACAGTTACACACATACTGACAGGCTTAATAGCTGCGCGGTCCATACCCTCAAGCACCTTAAGACGCTTCATTAGCTTCTTTTTGCGCTGACCCTTTGCGCTTTCGGCTTCTTCAGTTAGCTGGGCAATAAGCTCTGGAAGCTTGATCTCTTCAAGAAGCTTTTTCAACGCTTCACCACCCATGCCTACCTTAATGATTTCACGGTACTCTTCTGGGAGGTTACGGTACTCAGTTTCACCGAATAGGTTAGATTTTTGAAGGCTATCTAGCTGGTTCTTACGAGTAAGATAATTTTCGTTTAGTTCTTCAAGTTCTTTGCTCTGTTCAGTAGCAAGTTTCTTAACGTCAGCACCTTCTTCGTCGGCTGCCTTTTCAAAGCGAATTTTAATAGCTAGCTTCGCAGCTTCAAATTCAGCCTCTGCATCAGCGACAAACTGTGTTCGCTTTTCGTCTTCAACGCTTAGTACAACGTAACTGGCAAAGTATGCAATACGCTCAAGGTTACGAACGGTCATACCAAGTAGCAAGGCCATTGCGCTTGGCGTACCGCGCATGAACCAGATGTGTGCAACTGGGGCAGCAAGAGAGATGTGACCCATGCGCTCACGACGAACGATGCTCTTCGTAACGAGCTCACCGTTCTTATCGACAGCAGCTTCACGGGAGCGAACGCCCTTTAGCTTTGCATCGTGTGGATTAATGTCCTTTACAGGACCGAAGATACGTTCACAGAACAGACCGTCACGCTCTGGTTTCTGTGTACGGTAGTTGATTGTCTCCGGCTTAGTTATCTCACCATAACTCCAGTTAAGGATATCATCAGGTGAAGCAACGGCCAGTCGCACTGCATCAAAATCTGCAATGCTAGTATTGCCTACGAGGCGACTCATCTATGCGACCTCCTTTTGTTCTAATTCTTCAGCATCTTGAATGGACATACCATCAGCTAGATCGATATCACCGTACTCGTCAGCTTCATCAGCGACAGTTGTGTCAATTGGCTGCATAGCAGCTGGATCGATAGTTGGCATATCATTTGCTTCTTCAGCGTAGGTACCGTCAAGGACGGCTTCTGCATCAATGATCTCAATTTCGTTGTTCTCTGTCTGATCGAGCAGATCAACACGTAGACCAAGACCTTGCAATTCTTTTACGAGGACGTTGAAACTCTCTGGAACTTTTGGACCAGTGATTGGCTCACGTTTGATGATTGATTCGTACGCTTTCGCACGACCATAAACATCATCTGACTTGATAGTAAGCATCTCTTGCAGTGTGCTTGCAGCACCGTATGCTTCGAGCGCCCATACCTCCATCTCACCAAAGCGCTGACCACCATTTTGGGCCTTACCACCAAGTGGCTGCTGGGTAACCATTGTGTACGGACCAATTGAACGAGCGTGGATCTTATCCGCGATCATGTGGTGCAGCTTAATGATGTACATTGAACCGACAGTAGTCTTTTCCTGGAATGGTTCACCGGTACGACCGTCAAACAACTGTAGTTTGCCGTCTTCTGGGAAGCCAGCTCTTGTCAGCTCGCTAACGATAGTGTCATTAGGCACACCATTGAATGGAGGCGTTGCTACCTTATAGCCAAGGGCTCGTGCAGCCATACCAAGGTGAGTTTCAAATAGCTGACCCAGGTTCATACGTGAAGGCACACCAAGTGGGTTAAGCAGTACGTCGACTGGACGACCGTCTTCCATGAATGGCATGTCAGCTTCAGGTAGGATACGAGCAACGACACCCTTGTTACCGTGACGACCAGCAAGCTTATCACCGACTGAAATCTTACGGCTCTGAGCGACGAAGATCTGGATCTGCATTAGGACACCGGCTTTTAGCTCATGACCGTTTTCACGGCTAAAGATCTTTACACCGACAACTTTACCGTGCTTACCGTTACTCATACGCTGAGAGGTATCACGAACGTCCTTCGCTTTCTCACCAAAGATTGCACGTAGCAGACGCTCTTCGCTTGAAAGCTCTTGTTCACCCTTAGGGGTAATTTTACCGACAAGAATATCACCAGAGTGAACCTCTGCACCGATGCGAACGATACCGTTCTCATCAAGGTGACGAAGAGATTCTTCGGAAACATTTGGAATATCACGAGTAACGATTTCCGGACCAAGCTTCGTTTCACGAACTTCAACCATGAAGTCATTAATACTAATGCTCGTAAGTTCGTCGTCCTTAACAAGACGGTCACTAAGGATGATAGAGTCATCCATGTTGTAACCACCCCAAGGCATAAAGGCAACGATAAGGTCACGGCCAAGCGCAAGCTCACCATCGGCGATTGAAGCACCTTCAATCAGTGCATCACCCATCTTAACCTTCTGACCACGAGTCACAACAACCTTTTGGTTGATACAGTGACCATCGTTACTGCGCTGGAAGTGAATTGGGCGGTAGACTTTTACATCTGAGCCGTACTTTACGTGCACTTCCAAACCGTTGGCAAGAGTTACTTCACCATCTGCTTCAGCCATAATAAGCTGACCAGTGTTTTCGGCAACGTGCGCCTCAAGACCGGTACCAACAACAGGGCTGCTTGTCTTGATAAGCGGTACTGCCTGGCGTTGCATGTTTGAACCGGTAAGTGAACGGTCAATACGGTTTTTCTCGATAAACGGAATCAATGCAGCGGTTGAACCAAGGATCTGCTTCTTTGCTGAGTCGTAGTATGTTACTTCGCCCGCATCAAGTTCCTCTGCTGTTAGGTTGTTACGAACAGAGACACGATCAGCAACAAATTTGCCGTTTTCGTCAAGTTCGTTACCAGATTCAGCGATGATTTCAACAGCCTCTTGAGCAGCGTCAAGGTAGACAATTTCGTCAGTCACGCGACCATCAACCACCTTAAGGTATGGTGTCTCAAGGAAACCGTACTCATTAACATTGGCGTATGTTGCAAGATTAAGCACAAGACCGATGTTCGCACCTTCTGGTGTCTCAACAGTACAGAGACGACCATAGTGAGTTGGGTGAACGTCACGAACCTCAAGTCCAGCACGCTCACGCGATAGACCACCAGGACCCATTGAGCTGAGGCGACGCTTATGCGCTAGTTCTGAGAGTGGGTTTGTCTGGTCCATGAACTGCGAAAGCTGAGAGCTTGCGAAGAATTCACGAACAGCAGCAACAACTGGACGAGCATTAATAAGCTGCGCAGGAGTAACTGTTTCGATATCGCTCATTGACATACGGTCTTTTGCGTTACGCTCCATTCGAAGCATACCGATGCGGAACTGGCGAGCAACAAGCTCACCAACCATCTTTACGCGGCGGTTTGCAAGCGCGTCAATGTCGTCAGGGAGGTCCTGAGTATTATTAAGACGAATAATTTCGCTAATGATAGCAACAAGATCGTCAAGGCGCATAACACGGTT
>PJQJ01000005.1:48868-57662 GCA_002861585.1 Candidatus Saccharimonadota bacterium
CAAGCTTTAGGCGCTGGTTCATTTTGTAACGACCAACACGGGAAAGGTCGAAGCGCTTAAAGTTAAAGAACATGTTCTCAATGAGGCCACGAGCGTTGTCGACGGTTGCAAGATCACCTGGACGAAGGCGGCGGTACACCTCGATAAGGGCTTCGTTAGCACCACGAGCAGGGTCTTTGTCGAGTGTTGCATCGATGAATTTAGTGTCACCAGTATCGACATCTTTAAAGAGGTCTTTGATAGCAGTGTTCGTAGGATAACCAAGTGCACGCAGTAGAGTGGTTACAGGAATCTTACGGCGACGGTCGATCTTAACGTAGATAACGCCGTTTGCTGCTGTTTCAAACTCAAGCCAAGCACCACGGCCAGGAATTAATTTCGCACCGTAGTTGTTGCGTCCAGCAGAAAGATCAGACGTGAAGAAGATACCAGCAGAACGAATCAACTGGCTAACGACAACACGCTCAGCACCGTTAATAACGAAGGTACCGCGTTCGGTCATCCATGGGTAGTCACCCAGGTAGATCTCTTGGTCGCGAACCTCTCCAGTAACCTTGTTGGTTAGTTCGACGACAGCCTTAAGAGGTGCTTCGAAACTAGTGTTGTTCTCGCGTGCATCCTGTTCGGTCGTCTTAGGATCCTCAAAATGGTAGTCCTTAAAACGAAGTTCTAGTTTTTGACCAGTGTAATCCTCGATTGGATTAATCTCTGCAAAGATTTCGCCCAAGCCTGTCTGGACGAAATCTCGCCAAGAATCAAGCTGGTGCGCAATCAAATTTGGCAACTCCAAAGCATTGTCTTCTTTCGTAAAGTAGACACGCTTGGCGTTTTTCGTGGTATTAGCCATGAAAAGCACACTCCTAATTGTTTTAGATTGATGGGTTTGGCGCCGAAGACCCTAAGAGTGAGACAACTTTGTATGGCTAAGCCATTTCCACACAAGCCCGCAATGTCTCAACTTACACTACTTCTTAGATACTATTCTGAAGCAGTTTCGTCCAAGTGTCAATATGTCAAGACAATAAAAAATCACCGATTTCGGTGAAAGGTACTGCTTTGCGGTGCCAGCGTTATTCACGCTAGCTCACAGCTGCCGCATCAACTGTTTAGCTGCTCGAAATAAAAGCACTGTCTGCTCCTAGTTCGAGCGAGGGGTACCGAATCGCTGCTTGAGCAACTCGAGCTTCCCAGCTAACACCTTATCACCCTCGGCCAACGACTTGAGGCACTCGCCCATCACCGCATCACTGAGCATGTAGAGCTCGACCACCAGGTCCATACATGCCGCGCGATCATACGGTGGCATTTCAGGCCTTTGCTCGAGCAGCTCGGGGGGAAGCACGATCCTGATAGTTCGCCCGTGCTTCGCTAGGAACTCATGCAGCTGCTGAGTGAGCCTTTCGAAGTGCTCAACGCGCTCACCGTCTTGGCTGCAGAGAGTACAGGTGTAGTAGTAGTACCGCTGAGACATTGCATTGAGTGGTACAACACCTGTAACATGCTCGGTGGGAACGGTCATTTCGGCCGACCGTACGGGACATATTATCCTGAACGACTTACTCGTCACGGTCATCACCTTCTTAAGTGTCGGGTATCCGCCTCGGGGTGAAACGGTATAAAAAACTATAGTCTGAATTTATTTTTAGTCAAGACAAGTAAAAAGCTACCCATGGAGGCAGCTTTTTACTTTGTCGTATTTGAAAATCTCTGACCTAAGCCCGCTCGATAACCTTGTCGGCAATTCCATAACTAACTGCCTCTTTCGCATCCATCCAAAAGTCACGCTCCATGTCATTTTTAACCTTGGCTACTTTTTGGCCTGTATTTTTCGCGAGTATCTCAGACAAGAGCTCTTTGATGCGGATTGTTTCACGCAGATCAATCTCCATGTCGGTCGCTTTACCGCGGGTACCGCTTGAAGGCTGATGGATCATGACGCGTGAATTCGGTAAGACGAATCGCTTACCCTTTGTGCCAGAGCTTAGCAAGAATGCACCCATGCTAGCCTGTAAACCAATACCTATCGTTTGAACATCCGGTTTGATGTACTGCATAGTGTCGTAAATAGCCATACCATCGTAGACGCTACCGCCCGGGCTGTTGATATAAAATGAAATATCCTTAGTCGGATCTTCGTATGCCAGGTGGAGCATCTGGGCAACGACAATATTTGCGGTGTGTTCATTCACCTCTTCACCCAAAAAGATAATGCGTTCTTTTAACAAGCGACTATAAATATCAAAAGCACGTTCGCCGTCGTAGCTCTTTTCGACGACTGTAGGGACGAGGTAGTTTGTCGGTTTACTTATCATAATTCCATCATACAAATAATTAGCACTCAATGTCAATGAGTGCTAATTAAACTCTAACCAATTTTTTCTGCTTCAATTTAATGTGCAGGAGATTGCGCAGCTACGAAGTTTTTTCTTTTTTCTGCGCTGGTTTCTTGGCTGGCTTGCTCACTCCTTTGGCAGGAGCCTCTTTTGCTTTGTTAAGCTCAACCAGTCGGTCAACCGTCTTTTCAGTAAGGACTCGGTTTACGAGGTTACGACGAGCGTCTGGGCTATCAAGCTGAGCCTGCATCTTAGGATCGTTGTATTGTCGCTTCATTTCATCAAGACGCTGTTCAAATTCTTCTTTGCTGACTTCAATGTTTTCAACTTTGCTTAGTTCGGCTAGTGCCAAACCAACTTGAACACGTCGCTCAGCTGCATCTTTCAGCTCGCTGTCGCGCCACTGCTGAACAGTTTTATCCTGCTCTTTCAGGTACTGCTCAAGCGTCAGTCCACGATAAAGCAGGTTCTGAACAGTATCACGTTCAATAGATTCGATCTGGTCTTTGACAAGAACTTGCGGAACAGGCACTGTACTAACATTGACGAGCTGCTCGACAAGAGCGTCCTTTAGCTTATCATCGTTGACGCGCTCTTTTTGAGCTTTTAGCTCGTGAGCGATATCTTTCTTTAGATCATCGGCACTTTCGAAAGGACCGGCTTTTTTTGCAAATTCATCATCAACTTCTGGTAATGAAACTTCCTTAACACCTTTAACGGTAACCTTAAATGTCACCTTTGCACCTTTAAGGGCATCGTGGTGGTAGTCCTTAGGAAAAGTAAGGGGTAGATCAAATTCTTCGCCTGGCTTTTTGCCAACAAGACCTTCTTCGAAACCTGGAATAAAGGTATTACTACCAAGGTTAAGCGGATAATCTTTACCGGTTGCACCTGGAACAGGCTGACCTTTTTCATCAGTACCAGAAAAGTCGATCCACACTTCATCACCGGTCTTAGCTTCTCGTTCGACTTCTTTCTTTTCGGCATAACCCTGCCTCATTCGGTCGATTACTTCGTTAATTTCATCGTCGCTGACGTCTACGTTTTCACGCTCAGCTTTCAGGTTTTTGTAATCACCAAGAGTAACAGTAGGAAGCACTTCTACTTTAGCCGTAAAGACAAGCTCTTTGCCCGGTTCAAATGAATCAATATCTACTTGCGGACGATCAAGAGGCTGGACACCCTCTGTATCGATGGCTTGGATAACAAATTTATTGACAGCGTCTTGCAGCAACTGCGCCTCGATTGCTGATGGATCAAGGTTCTTCTCGGCAATTTTAGCCGGTACTTTACCCTGGCGAAAACCAGGTACTTTTACCTGCTTTGCAAGTTTGGTCAATGTTAGTTCACGGGTGGCTTTTAGATCGGTTGCGTCAAGAGTTACCTTGAGCTCGACCTCGGTCTCAGATGTTTTCGTAAAAGTATGCTTCATAACTCGACCTACTATATAACAAATCGAGTTGGTTTTCGACCGTTTCAGCTGGTTTTAGAAGACTTTTTACAGATCATCATCGTCAACGTAACGACGGCGGTAATCTTTGATAGTAGTAACGATACGTCCAAAACCGAGCTTCTCTTCATTTGATTTTGCAACGTCTTTTAGCGTAAAGACTTCATCTTGCAGTTCCTGCTCTCCAACAAACAGCATAAATGGCACCTTCATCTTCACTGCTGATTTGATCTGTTTATCAAGTTTTCGTCCCGTTATATCAACCGCGACTTTTACGCCTTCTTCTCGAAGCTCGCGCGCTAATTTTTGTGCGCCTTTTAGAGCATTTCCTAGCACTATCATATAGACATCAGTCGTGGATTCTGGTTTCGGCATCAGGTTGTGCGTCTCAAGAAAATCTTTAATGGTGACATCACCCATACCAAACCCAACCGTTGGTACTGGCTGAACACCAAAGAGGCTAACAAGTCCGTCGTAGCGGCCACCGCCAAAGAGCGAGCGAGCATTTTCGGGATTAGTATCGAAGACCTCGAAAACAATATCTGTGTAGTAATCGAAACCGCGCATTAGTGTGATATCAAAGACCGCATTTGTCACACCACGTTCACGAAGCAGTGTAAAGAGCGCTTGAATATCCTGCACTGCAGATGTTGCTAGCAACTCTTTTGGTAGTTCGCCCATCGTTTTAGCGCCAATCAGGGCAGCAATCTTTTTCAGCCCTGTCTTTGCCTGCTCCTGATCAAATATTGCCAACGCCTGGTCGCGAAATTCTTCGGGAGTGACTTTGTTCTTTTTATCAAACAGCTTGATCATGAGCTGCGACTGTACGACATCAAGCTCAAGGTACTCAGCCATCATAATATTGATCAAGCGACGACTATTTACTCTGATCTTGAACATCTTATCGTTCGCCCCAAACGCCTTCATGATGTCATATGAAATGAGCATTAGTTCTAGATCCGCATCGACTGTTTCGACACCGAACATATCGACGTTGAGCTGCCAGTGCTCACGTAGACGACCCTTTTGGGGACGTTCATAACGCCATAGGTTCGGAATGGAGTACCAGCGGGCTGGATAGGCTAATTCTTGGCGACGAGCGGCTACCATACGGCTTACTGTTGGAGTCATCTCGGGTCTAATAGCAACGGTGCGACCTCCGCGGTCAACAAATTGATATGTCTGCTCAGAAACAATTTCCTGGCCACTCTTAGCGGCGTATAGCTCTAATGGCTCGAGCAGTGGGGCGTCATACTGTTCGTAGCCGTAACTCTCTACAACATGCCTCCATGTTGAAAAGATATAGTTTTGAATGCGCTTATCCTCTGGATAGAAGTCACGAGCGCCTTTATAGGGTTGGGTAGATAGTTGAGCCATATATTAAGGCTCATTATGACATGAACAGGGGTAAAAGTTAAGTTTTTATGCTTATTTAATTGCTCTATTTATAAGGACTATCAGGCTAACCACTAGAATGATCAACCCAAATGCTACTGGATAGAACTGTCTGTTCCAATTATCAACTGGACGACGCTTCCGATACAAAAATGTACGTCGACCAAACACAGTAAGTGTATGGGCAAGAACAATAAGCACAAGTACCATAAGTGCCGCCAGCAGGACAGCTCGGTAGACAATAAAAAATTCAAGAGGAATTTGTGGCAGTTGCATATTATTTTTGTTGATATAGTTTTCGAACTAATTTTGGATGAGCTGGCTTAAAATGAAGTGCGCTGATTCTTCCAAGTTGAGCTTCGACGCGCCTTGTGCACGTATCACTTGTTGCATCAATCAAAGCTTTGAGTTCAGCTATACGAGTATCATACGCCGCTTGATTAGTGGTTTTCAATGCCTGAAGCGCTCTTCGCTCGTTATGATGTATGCCGAGGCGGATAAGTATATGTCCATCCTGAGGTTCAAATGAACGCTGAGCCCCTTGAAGTAAGCTAGCTTGCACGTCAAATACCGCCTGCTGTACTTGTACTAATCGTCTATTTGGTGAACCATAAATACGAATGCCAGCTTCAAGACCGCTAAGCGGCTGCTCCTCGGCATGGAACCGCTGTATTGCACATCCAGCTAAAGATTGGCCCAGCACTAGTCGCTGCATCTCAGCTTGCAAGCTAACATTTGCTCGTGCTATGCGTCGCTCCTCACTTGTCGGTGCTGTCTTGCAATATTGCAATGAGATCGGACCTCTCATAGCATAACGGGCTATATCTACTGCTATCGTCTGCCGATTGTGAAGAGATAAGACCTCTGGGGTCGAGCCGAGTGCGAACTGAATAAAAACTTCACTTGGCTGGTTTAATTCGCCCTGTATGGTGAGAATACTTACTTCGTGCAAACTGGCTTATCTTTCATCTACCCCTTTAGTATGACGGATGGAAGTCTACTTGAGAAGTTCACAAAGGCCGAGAGTTTTTTAGACAAAAAAAGAATAAGCCAGACGTTTTGTCTGACTTATTCTATGGTGCGCGAGAAAGGACTTGAACCTTCACGCCCGAAGGCACTAGTTCCTAAGACTAGCGCGTCTACCAATTCCGCCACTCGCGCATGGAACGAGAATTATTGTAGCATGAACTGCGCTAAGACGCTAGATCTAACGTGGAGGAATTCTCTAAAGGCTCTTTACGATATTGCTCAGCAAGGAAATAGAGGTATATCTTAATCTCTTCACGCACCAAACCAGGTTCGGTATGTAATGCTAGAGGACCGCGCTCAAGCATTATTGTCGTTTGTAATTTACTGCAAGTCGCCTCCAGTAATTCGGGGTACAGATCGGCTATTGCCTGCAAGACGTTTTCAGCCATCGTCCAATCCTGATCGAAAAAAGCGTCTACTAAATCTGCCAGTTCGGGCTTTATTTCTTCTACTGGCTCTTTTTCAGGCAAAAAAATAAGCCCCGCTGGGCTTGTCTCTACTTCTGGTTGTGGCATGTGGGAACGTCGCTCTGACATTTTCTACTCCTTGTTTTCGCAATTATTGCATAGGAGACTCTCAACCACAAGCATAAAATAATAAAAAAGAAAAACTGCTGATTACTCAGCAGCTACCTTTTGATAGAAGGCCAGCGCCGCATCCCCGTACAATCGTTTGTCCACCACAACAACTCCATTAACGGTCGGCGCTGACTCCCTACCTGGAAGTGATAATACCATAAGCGAATTGGGTTTTAAATGGGTAATGAGCTTAGAAACTGTGGATAACTGAAGATTATTATATGGTGGATCACAAAGGATCAAATCGTACCTCTTATCGGCACTGGTCAGGCTCCACTGGGAAACATTTGCACGTATTAATTCGACCCTGTCCTCTACTCCAAGCTGCTCAATATTTTTTGCAATGATCCTTTGAGCAATTCGATCGCGCTCCACAGCAGTTGCTTTAGCAGCTCCTCGGCTGACGGCTTCAAAGCTGAGAGCGCCGCTCCCTGAAAAAGCGTCAAGCACGTGGAAGCCTTCGATATCTCCCAGGATATTGAAAAGTGCACCACGAATTCTCTCACCCATTGGATGTGTCGTAAAACCATCAGGGGAATCAAAGGTTCGACTACCGAGAGTTCCAGCGATCACCCTAAGCCTCATTACTAGTACTCCTGAGCTGCTGGGCCTTCATTGCGGCTTCGAACCAAGCAAGGGTAACAATTTTTGTAATGAGCGGTGCCAATTCAAGCTTCGTTTGACGAGCTAACTTTCGGGTCCAGCCACTCTTATGAAATGTTTCGTACATCTGCATGCCATAGACCTGCATGGCGGCTTCCCTGAAGTAAGGAATAATGCCTTCTCCTTGTACTCTAATTAACTCATTAGGATTTGGTTTGCCATTAGGAATTTTAAGTGTCGCAATAGTTGTAGCAAAACCAAATTCGAACATAAAGTGTGTTGTAAAGACACCTTTTGCACCCCAATACTCCCAGTTCTTCATTACGGTATCGCGGTAATTATGTCCTTTTATAAAGTTTTTCTGCTTAAAGCTAGTACGGAACTCTTTTGGATGACCCCATAATTCCTCTATCTTCTCGCTAAGGGGATAATGATGAGCAGGGGTTAGCCCATCGACAATTGCATGCGCTAACCAGGCAGCTTCAAAACTGGCCCGCTCATAGTTATCCTCTGCAAGTGCAACCGTTAGATTATGGGAATGATTAGATATATGTTCAATCAAGACACAATCCTTGGGATTAGTCGGATCTATATAGTGCCACGGTTCATCTTTAGCCGGACTCTTTCTTTTTATACCGTCAGGTCCGTTATTGCCTTCAAAATGTAGGATGTCACGTGTACTCGGAAAAACAGTACCCTTTGGGAGTACTTTACGAAGATGAACCCGAGCAACTCGGTCAATCTTTTGATGAGCTCCAAGCATATTGCCGGAGCTATGCCGAAGCGTTGTTCCTGAATACATGTCTTATCAAATGTTTTAATTTAATACCGTCAACCGCTGATAAAAGTCGACTTGTCTTTTCAATTGTTTCCATTGTACCAGATTTGGGTCTTCCGCTAGTAGTGCTTCGGCTGCGTCGCGTGCTCGTTTGATAAGTTTGGTGTCAGCAAGCGTCGCCACTTGCAAATTAAGTGCTCCATGCTGTGCTCGTCCATAGATCTCTCCTGGGCCTCGCAGTTGCAGGTCAACTTCTGCGAGATAAAAACCATCGTTGCTGCGAACTAGCTCCTTTAGACGCTGGGATGGCTGCTTTGAGGTTGACGGTACCAAGAAACAGTAACTCTGGTGTTCACTGCGGCCTACTCGACCACGTAGTTGGTGCAACTGGGCGAGCCCAAACCGATCGGCGCCTTCAATTAGCATAACGGTGGCATTTGGAACATCAACGCCGACCTCGACAACCGTCGTGCTGATAAGCAGGTCTATCTTGTGCTCCGAGAACGCTCGCATCACGGCCTCTTTTTCGTCGGCTTTCATCTGTCCGTGCAGCTTAGCGACGCGGTACTTCTTAAAGTGAGCCTTTTCAAGGCGCTTAAACTCTTCTTCGACGCTCTTTAGCTCGCTT
>PJQJ01000005.1:57692-70033 GCA_002861585.1 Candidatus Saccharimonadota bacterium
ACAACATATGCCTGATAGCCGGTATCGAGTTCTGATCGAATCTTATCGTAAACGACATCCCTGCTATTGGGTGAATGAATTTCGGTCTTGATCTCTTTGCGGCCTTTTGGTCGTTCATTCAGAACCGATACATCCAGCTCGCCGTACACAGTTAATGCAAGGCTTCGTGGAATCGGTGTCGCTGTCATACTCAGCAGGTGCGGCATCTTTTCTGATTTATGCAACAGCGCCTGACGCTGCTTCACGCCAAAGCGGTGCTGCTCATCAATAACAACAAATCCTAGTTTATGAAATGCTACGTCCTCTTGAATAAGTGCATGCGTTCCAACAACGACAGCTACTGAGCCGGCTTGAATGTGCTGCTTAAGCTGTCCTTTAGCTGCTAGTTTAACACCTCCCACCAAAAGAGCGACTTCAACACCATATGGAGAGAGTAATTTACTGAGCGTGGTTGCATGCTGCGTCGCTAGGATCTCAGTCGGGGCCATAAAGGCAGTCTGATATCCAGCGCGTGCCGCTATAAAAGCAGCCATACCGCCAACGACCGTCTTTCCAGCTCCAACATCACCTTGCAGTAAGCGGTTCATTGGCGTTGCTGATTCAAAGCTCTGGACAATCTCCCAGGCAGCTTTACGCTGAGCATCCGTTAGTCGAAATGGCAACTTACCGACAAAATCCTGCGCGGCCTTAGGATCAAATGGAATATGCCACGATTCAAGCGAAGCGTTTTCGAGCTTGTTTCGAACACTCGCCAGTTGCAGAATGAAGAGTTCCTCGAATGCCAATCGTTCTTTAGCAGCTGCTAAATTATCGAGGCTTTGGGGAAAATGCATCTGCAGCAGGGCATCAGAAAGCGGCATCAGTTGTTCGCGACGAGAAATCGGTTCTGGAAGCGTTTCGGGAATCATGGTCATAAGAGGCTTTAATGAGACAAATATTTTTCGCAGCGCAGCCGTTTTAATGCCTCGTACTTCGCGGTAAATCGGGAGGATGCGTCCAGCCTGAACCGGCATTGCCGATGCCTGTTCGACACTCGGATTGACCAGTAGGTATCGATTGCGCTGAAAGCCGTACTCGCCTGCAATGTAGAATTCGTGATTACCCTTCAGCTGCTCTGCTCTGTAGGATTGGTTAAACCAAAGAGCCCGTACTTTACCGGTCTTATCGGCCAGAACCGCTTCCGTCAAATGCATTCCGCGCCGAACTCGCTTTTGAGTGACAGATTCAACCCTTGCCCGTAGACTTACCGGACCTGGTTGGATTGAGCCAATATCAGAAACGTGCGAAAAGTCTTCGTACTTTCGAGGCAGAAAAAAGAGAAGATCTGAGACAGTATTCAGTCCAGCCGCATAAAGCTTTTCTGCTGTTTGCGGTCCAATCCCCTTTACGACACTGATATCACTCTGTAAGACCATATACGTTAATTATTGCACGAGAGCTTCTTCCCGGCTCTCTTATTGACTTTTTGATATATTTATGTTAATATTATTGCACTCAGTGCAGTGTGCGCTGGGCGCACTGCAGAACTCACATGGAGACATGAAGATGACCACTCCCACTGTCACGGACAGCCGCGAGCAGGAGCGACTGCTCACCGAGCAAGCTCTCACCGTCATCGCCAAGCACCTGCTCGATCTCGAGCCGGCTCAGGCGGTCACGCTGGAGGAGATCACGCACCCGAGCGGTGCGAAGAGCTACAAGCTGCTGGTCAAGGTCGACGACGACACGGCCGACAGCTACCAGCAGCGCCTCATCACTCCGGAGACCGTCCACTTCCAGGACGGCGCCGGTGCGACGACCACCCTCTCGGGAGAGGTCGTTGACGCCGTCGTCTTCTGGGACGAGCGCGAGGAGACACCCGAGGAGGCCGCTTGGTCACTGCTCGGGAGCAACCAGGACTACTTCCTCCAGGAGATCGAGTACGAGGAGGTCAACCCCGACACAACGTTCGGCAGCCTCTACTTCCCGATCTACTTCTGGTCGCTCGAGCTCGTCGGCGAGCACGAGATGGAGTCCTCCAACGGCCGGCCCTTCGACCCGAGCACTCTGCAGTTCAGCCCCATCTGAGGGCACCCTACCCCGCCAACATCGACCCGACTCCCTGTAAAGGTGAGCACCGTCGAATTTCGGCGGGGTTCACCATGTTAGGAATCTTTTCGTATAAGCCCAAAGGAGTTCTTTCCCTTTTTAATGAGCGCCGGACCTGCAACTGATTCGTCTGCTTCAGTTATTTTCGTACCGTTAACTGATACCGCCCCGTCTTTAAAGAGTCGTAGTGCTTCGCTCCTTGAATCGGCAAAGCCTAATGAAAGCAGCATATCAATAGCATTCGCACCCGCTTGAGCCGTTGGTATTTCAGCAGCTAAATCATCAAGTTCCTTCTCATTTAAGTCTGATACGAGCCGCCGTCCAAATAAGACGTCACTGACGCGCTTCACGCTCTCAGCGCGCTCAGCCCCATGCACCAATGCAGTTACCTCAAATGCAAGTCGCTTTTGGGCTGCACGTTCAGATGGTTTGGCCCTGGTCTCCGCCTCTAGCTGTTCGATCTCTTCCTTTGTGAGTAGCGTATAGATCTTCATGTAATCAATAACACCCACATCATCAACGTTCAGCCAAAATTGGTAAAACTTAAACGGAGATGTCATCGTTGGATCAAGCCAGACTGCCCCCTCTTCGGACTTACCAAATTTTTTGCCGGTGGCTCTATTAATCACGAGTGGTGCCGACCAGATATGGGCTTCGGCGCCTTCCACTTTTCGAATCAGATCAACACCGGAGATACTATTGCCCCACTGATCCGCACCGCAGACCTGCATCGTGACACCATTGTTACGGTAGAGGTGCAAAAAGTCATATCCCTGAATCAATGAGTAGCTAAATTCAGCGTAGCTAATACCGCTACCACCCTCCCCGATGCGTTTTTGAACAAAATCACGATCGAGCAGCTGTGTCATAGAAAAATGCTTACCAACTTCGCGCAAAAACTGCAGGTAGCCAATCTTTTTGAACCAATCATAATTATCAACAAGAATAAAATCTTTGCCGGCAAAAATTTGCTTGTACTGAGCTGCGATACCGGCTTTGTTGCGCGCTATCTCTTCGGGGGTCTTTAGGATGCGTTCATCGGTTTTACCATCGGGATCACCGATCATACCGGTTGCACCACCAACTAGCAAGACCGCCTTATGGCCATGGTCGATAAAGTGCCGCACCATCATTGCCATTGCAAAGTTGCCAATTGTCATAGAGGTAGCGCTCGGATCAACACCCCAGTAAAAAGTTATTTTTTCAGTATCGAGTTTTGTGATGTCTTTGAGGGTCGTTTGATTAACAAAACCACGCCATGTCAGTTCTTCGGAAAGAGTCATATAATTCTCGCTTGTTTATTCTTCGTACCTCTGTTTAGTATACGCTAAAAGTGTTTTATAAAGCTACGTAAAATGATATAATGATTCGAAAGATTTATAATTCTTAGGAGGAGTGAGACTAAGGTGGTTAAAAAATTTGGGCCACGTCGAGGCGTAAAAGGTCTTAACGTGTACTCTAACCTATCTGCGGCACGACGAAGTCGAAAAGACAGTCATTCACGCCGAAAAGCCGAATATATGGCCAGCTTACCCAAGCACCCGCTAAAGCGTGTCCTGTACCGGCTGCATCCAAAGCGCTTCTTTGCGTATTGGTTTAGTCGTGAAGGTGGCATTATGGCCCTAAAGATCGCTGGTGTTGGCGCACTGGTAATGGTCGTTATGGTCGGGGCACTCTTTGCCTTCTTCCGACGTGAGCTCGATGCTATTCGCCCTGGCGAAATCAGTAAGCGCGTACAGACAACCGTTACAACGTACTACGATCGTAACGGTGTTGTCCTATGGGAAGACAAAGGTGACGGCGATTACAAGCTAGTTGTTGAAAATGACAAAATTTCTAAGTACATGAAGAGCGCAACCGTGGCTATTGAAGATAAGAACTTCTTTAATCACAGCGGTGTAAGCCCAACTGGTATTCTTCGTGCTGCTGTTAATAACTTCTCTGGTGGTAGTACACAGGGTGGATCAACCCTGACCCAGCAGCTTGTGAAGAATGTATTCTTTGAAGATGAGGCGCAAGATCGTGGGCTCGGTGGTATACCTCGTAAGATCAAAGAGGTAATCCTGGCTATAGAAGTTGAGCGTATGTACAACAAGGATCAGATTCTTAGTCTTTACCTAAACGAGGTTCCATATGGTGGCCGTCGTAACGGTGTTGAATCAGCTGCTCAGACCTATTTTGGTAAACCCGCTAAAGATCTGACTCTTGCTGAATCAGCCCTTCTTGCTGGTATTCCGCAGCAACCTGGTCTTTACGACCCATACAACGAAGATGGTCACGAGGCGCTCCTAGCGCGTCAAAAGATCGTACTCGACAAAATGGTCGAGGAGCGTTTTGTCACTAAGCAGGAAGCCGACGAAGCTAAAAAAGTCGCTATTCTTGATACAGTTCGCCCACAGAGCGAAACCTATGGTGACATTAAAGCACCTCACTTTGTAAAGACTGTTCAAGCACAGCTAGAAGAAGAATTAGGTGTTGCAACCGTCGGTCGCGGTGGCCTTACGGTTAAGACAACCCTTGACTATCGAGTTCAAGAAGTCATTGAAAAAGCCATTACCGATCTCTTTAACTCTAATGTTCCTAAATCCGCTAATTTTGATAATTCTGCAGTCACAATTGTCGATGTGCAGACTGGCCAGATCCTCGGTATGATGGGAAGTCGCAATTACAGTCATCCGGGGTATGGTACCTTCAACACTGCTTCAGATGCTTACCTGCAACCTGGTTCTAGTATCAAGCCAATGGTGATTGCCAGCCTCTTTAAGCCACAGCAGAATAACACTAACTACGGCCCTGGATCGGTCCTGAAGGATGAAAACATCAACAACGTTGTTGGTTATGAGCTAAACAACTTCGACAACAAATTCCGTGGTGATCTTACTGTTCGACAAGGTTTGGCTGAATCTCGTAACATTCCACTGGTAAAGGCTTACTTTATTGATGGTCGTGAAGATGTGCTAAATACGATTCACTCCATGGGTGACACAAGTTACTGTACCCAAGGCGTTGATAAGACCGCTGGTCCGTCACTTGCTATTGGTGGATGTACCCTAAAGCAAGTTGAGCACGTCAACTCGTTTGCAACCTTCGCTCGCGGTGGTGTCTACAAAAAAGAGAGCTACATGCTTGAGGTGAAAAACCCACAGGGCCAAGTGATTAAGCAGTGGAAAGATGAAGGCAAGCAGGTAATGGATCCACAAATTCCTTACTTGATTAGCGATATCCTTAGTGACGAAAATGCCCGTGCTCCATCATTTGGCCGTGGTGCAGCAGGCCTAAACGTCCCAGGCGTAAAGACAGCTACTAAAACTGGTACCTCAAACATCGGTAAGGATTCACGTGACCTTTGGATGATGAGCTACACGCCTAAAGTTGCAATGGGTATTTGGGTAGGAAACCATGACTCTCAACCACTTCGCGACGCATTAAGTAGCCGCGTTGGTCCAACCGTTAACAAGATTATGGGCCCAGTTCATACTGATATCTTTGCTAAAGACGGCACATGGAAGGCCGGAGATTGGTTTACCCAACCTGCTGGTATTCAAAAAATAACCGTAAATGGCCGTACGGATATCTTCCCATCTTGGTTCAATAAGAGTCAGCAAAATAACGGCACAAAAGTAACCTTTGATACTGTCTCTAAAAAGAAGGCAACCCAATGTACTCCTGCTCGTGCAAAATCTGAACTTACCGTTACCACTATCTCAGATCCAGTCACACGTCGCCAAACAACTATGGCTCCTGATGGTTATGATGCTAGCAAGGAAGATGATGTGCATAAATGTGATGATGTAAAACCATTCGTCTCACGAATTGAAGTTAATCGTTCGGGCGATACATATACACTTACCGCTAGCGTCAATCAGGGTACTCATGCCCTTCAGAGCGTCGAATTCAGAGTGGGAGGCCAAGTTGTCGGAACGGTACCTGCACCGCAAGCTGGTGAATATACCGTTGAGTACACCCCAACAGCTAATGGCAACCAGGAAGTTGTTGTTACTGTTATAGATCAAGCTCTATACGATAGTAGTGATCGACGCACCTTAGACTTTCGGTTAAGCACTTTGAATCATCCTGGCAATAGTAACGGCCGAGGCGATAACTAATCTGAGAGTTAGCTACTTAAGGATAAATAAAAAAGGCGAGTCTTTACTCGCCTTTTTTGAATGGACGCCGACGTCTTTGATTTGTCACTGGCGCTTTAGTAGTTGGCTGCTTCTGTTGAGTGGGTTTCTGATTTTGCTCTCGATCACGAAGTGAGGCGAACATCATCTTACCTGCCTGAGTTTGCAAAACTCGCGTAAAAGTAACAGTCACTTGCTTGCCAATAAGTTTTCGGCCATTTTCAACGACAACCATCGTACCGTCGTCGAGATACCCAACACCCTGATGAGCGTCTTGTCCAGCCTGAACAAGCTTAATATGGGCTGTTTCGCCCGGGAGAAATTGAGAGCGTAAAGCCTGGGCAAGTTCGTTGACGTTTAAAACCGTCACAGCCTCAACCTGTGCAACCTTGTTGAGATTATAATCAGTCGTGTAGAGCTGAGCACCATGCTGTTTTGCTAGTGCTATTAGCTGTTCATCAACAAGTTCTTTACTATCATGCGGCAGAATATGAACGTCTACCCCTTTTAGTTGTTGAAGCTCTTTAATAACATCAAGACCAAAGCGTGCTCGTTCGCGACGCGTAGGATCAGATTGATCGGCCATAAATTGAAGCTCACGTACCACGGGTCGTGGTATAAGCAGTTTTGAGGGAACAAAACCAGCACGAGCTATATCGACAATTCTTCCATCTATAAGTGCACAGGTATCGAGGACAACCTTTTTATTACTCGCTGGCATCCCCTTATGCATATTCCTTAGGAGGACTGGCATAAGAAGATTAGCAGCAATAGAGGCTCCAAAAATGCTTGCGATGATGATTAAAAATTCTGTTTGTGTCATTAGATTAATTCTTTCCTATTGATTCTTCAAAAATGTATTTAGCGCTTCGCGCAAATCTTTAGCAGACCGTATAAATGGATCTGCTTGTCGTGGCGGTGGAGCTATTGAGTAGGTAAAACCCAATTTCTTCGCTTCATTGATACGGCGCTCTGAAAGCGTTGCTGAGCGGATTTCACCACTCAAACCTACTTCACCAAAGACGACTGCCCCATTCTCTAGCCGTCGCCCCGCGGCTGCCGAAGCAATCGCCATACACACAGCCAAGTCCGCTGCCGGGTCTTGCAGCCGAAGCCCACCTACGACATTAATATATACGTCATTATCAGATAAAGATAGTTTTGTTCGTCGCTCAAGTACCGCAATTAAGACATTTAAGCGATTGATATCGAAGCCAGATGCCGTTCTCTTAGGGTAGCCAAAGTGCGTCTTATTAACTAGCGCTTGTATCTCAACAAGTAGCGGACGATTACCTTCTACTGTTGCTAGTACAACTGAACCATCGGTATTTTGCCGCTCTGCAAGGAGTGCGGCAGATGGATTTTCGACAGCCGTTAACCCCTTATCGGTCATTTCAAAGAGAGCAGCCTCGCTAGTCGAACCGTAACGGTTCTTGATGGCTCTTGCGATTTTGAAGCCGCCATATCTATCACCTTCAAGATTAATAACAACATCAACAGCATGCTCCAGGACTTTCGG
This sequence comes from Candidatus Saccharimonadota bacterium, assembly GCA_002861585.1. Taxonomy (GTDB): domain Bacteria; phylum Patescibacteriota; class Saccharimonadia; order Saccharimonadales; family Saccharimonadaceae. The sequence goes on from PJQJ01000005.1 coordinate 65,424, forward strand.
ACCTGCGATGCTTCCCTCTTTTGTCACGTGCCCTACTAATATGACCGTTGTATTGGTCGCTTTGGCCGCTTGGATAATAAGATTAGCTGCGTTTGTAATCTGACTGACAGTACCGGGTGCAGAGGTTAATTCAGCTAGTGCTATTGTTTGCATTGAATCTACAATCACTACCTTATACTGACTGCCCCTGATAGTAGCAGCGATATCATCAGCACTTGTCGACGAAGCGAGAGATAAGTTTTCACCGCCGACCGTGAGACGATCAGCACGAAGACGTACCTGCCCCGCTGATTCTTCACCGCTTACATAAAGAACTGGTACTTCTGAGGCAGTATGAGCTGCTAGCTGCAGCAAGATAGTACTCTTTCCAATACCAGGTTGGCCTGCCACTAGAATAACTGATCCAGGCATGAGTCCGCCACCTAGGACATCATCGAACTCTCGAAGGCCGGTCGTAAGGCGATCACTGACTGAGTCGATAGCTACTTCCGATAGATGTAGCGCCTTTAGTTGTCCGCCTGTACTTCTTGAAATTGCATTCGCACCGCTCGCGGCTGGTGCTTGTTCTACTAAACTATTCCACGAACCACACTGATCACATCGGCCTGACCATTTACTATGGGTTGCACCACACTGCTGGCAGATAAATTGTACTTTCGCTTTCGCCATAACTGTTACTAGTGTAGCAGGTTTAGAATGAAGGGACTTCGTTCGGCGTACTATCGAGACTCTGATTCAGACTTTCAGCTTCAGAATTCAGTGCAATTAACTCGTCGCGCTTCCTGTTGTACTGTTCAATAAGGCGATTAATACTATCATGCTCTTGCTGCATTGCCTCTTGGCGCTGCATGAGGGAACTGCGACCTGCATTAAATTCAGCTTGAGAGCTAAATTGGCCTGATCGTGCCCGTTGATTAAAGGTTGCGATGTCATTATTCAGAGTTACAATCGATGCATTTAGCGCATCTGATCGCTGTTTAACAGTTGCATTAAGGGCTTGAAGATCAGCAAGGAGAGTACTTTGAGTCTCCTTGATACTAGCAAATACGCTCTCGTACTGCTGAGTTAGTGCAACAACCGCTGACCTATCGTCAAAGTACTGGCGGTAATACTCTTCAAGTTCTGGTGCAAGTTGTTGGCTCTCTGTTGCAAGAATAGAATGCATTTCATTTAGCTTCTCACCCGGCTCAGTCTTTTCGTATAATTTAATAAGTTCAAGAATTCGCTGATCGCTTACCTTATCTATTTCCGCCTGTATAAGTGCATTAACTCGTTCACGTTCCGACGGTCCTAAGCGGTCATACGCAGCATGCAACATTTCGTGAGCAGCCGTTACTTCTTTAACGCCCTCCAGGCGCTCGTCAGTAACATCAAATAGATAGATACGCTGCAACGTATAGCATCCAAGAACCACAGATTGTTCACTCCGAGTCCTGCAGCGTTCATTAAAGGTTGTGGCTGAATGAACTTCTGGACGTGATGCAAAGAAATACCGTTTTCCCTCATCGGTCATCGAGCTCCTGTCTGCCAAGGCAGATACTTCTGCGCTTGGTGTGTAGCGCAGAAGCATTACCTGATCGATAATCCATTGACGATGAAAGAATATCCATAGCGCAAGCGCTATTAAGACAAGGCTTATAATCAGCCTTGCAACTGTTTTTCCCCTCCCGGCAACATTCGACGACATATTAATACTATTCTTTCACAACATCCAGCTGAAGGATAGTCCCTTTTGCTGTTAAATGCAGTACGTCACCCTTTTTGAATCTACCCATCAAGATACCATCGGCAAGCATGTGTTCAACATCATCCTGAAGAACACGTCGAAGCGGACGAACGCCGTTAAGCGGATCATACCCCTTTTCAACGAGCTGACGCTTCGCCTTAGGACTAACGGTTATAGACAGACCCTGGCGCGCAAGACGACCACGAAGTTCATCCACCTGCGAATCAAAGATCCGACTAACCTCACGTTTCGTTAACGCTCGGAACACAACAATAGAATCAAAACGGTTAATAAGCTCCGGCCGCATCATTCCCTGCAGTGCATCACGGGCTGCCTTATCATTCTCTTTGTGGACAGTTTCTAGCTGCTCCATTTCGTCAGAACTGGTTGCGCGAAAACCTAAAGAGGCTTCTTTTCGCATACGTTCAGCACCAAGGTTACTAGTAAGGATAACGATCGTATTGCTAAAGTCGATTGCTCGGCCCTTTGCATCGGTCAACGTACCGTCCTCAAGTAGCTGCAGCAGCATATTAAAGACATCAGGATGGGCTTTTTCTATCTCGTCGAACAGAACAACCGAATACGGTTGACGACGAATCTTATCTGTTAACTGACCGCCCTCGTCATAGCCAACATAACCAGCTGGCGCACCAACAAGACGGGCAGTACTGTGCCGCTCACGGAACTCACTCATATCGATTTTGATAAGAGCGTCTTCAGAACCGAAGACCTCACGAGCCATCACCCTGGCTAACTCAGTCTTACCAACACCGGTTGGACCCATGAAAACGAACGAACCAATCGGACGCTTTTCACTGCCAATCCCAGAACGATTTCGTCGGACGGCACGAGCAACAGCACTCACCGCCTCCTCCTGGCCAATGATGAATTTAGCAAGGTGTTTTTCGAGCGATCGAAGGAAAGTTGCCTCGGAACGCATGACACGACGAACTGGTACGCCTGTCATCGTCGCAACGGCTTTCGCTACATCATCGCTGGTAATAACTTTCTTGCCATCACCCTCTTCATCTTTACGAAGATCCTTTAGTCGCTGCTGAATTTGACTGATACGTGTTTTGTAGTGAGCAGCACGTTCGTAGTTTTCGGCCGTAACTGATTCATCCATACGCTCAGTTAAGAGCTTCAGTTCGCGGGTTAGCTCACGAGTTTTAGACGGGCGCTTACTATGAAGTACTCTAACCTGTGATGCAGTCTCATCAATAACGTCAATTGCCTTATCGGGCATAAAACGATCATTAATATATCGTTTCGCCATGAATACCGCGTCTTCAATTACTTCATCACCTAGTTCAACATTATGGAACGATTCATAATGACCCTTCAGCCCCTTAAGGATAGCGATGGTGTCTTTGACCGATGGCTCAGGAACCATTACCGTTTGGAAACGGCGCTCAAGCGCAGTGTCTTTTTCGATATGCTTACGGTACTCATCGAGAGTTGTTGCACCGATAAGACGCATTTTGCCACGGGCAAGTGCTGGCTTTAGCATGTTAGCTGCATCAATTGCACCTTCGGCAGCACCAGCGCCAACCAGGAGGTGAAGCTCATCGATGAAAACGATAATATCCGGATCAGATGTAATCTCTTCGACAATCTTTTTGAGTCGCTCCTCAAACTCACCGCGATACTTAGTACCGGCAATCATACCGGCAAGATCAAGCGTCACGACGCGCTTATCAAGAAGATACTCAGGCACATCTTCATTGATGATACGCTGAGCAAGGCCTTCAACTATTGCTGTTTTACCGACACCTGGCTCACCAATAAGGACAGGATTGTTCTTGGTGCGACGGCTAAGGATGGTAATAATACGCTCAATTTGCTTATCGCGGCCAATTACGGGATCAAGCTCACCGTTTCGGGCTAATACCGTAAGATCTGTACCAAACTGATCTAGCGCACCTTGGCGAGAACGAGATTTTTTGGCGGTACGAACACCACCTTCACCACTCTCAGGCTCAAAGTTCTGGCGGCTCAAGTACCCCTCAAGCTCACCCATTAGTTCATCGATACTAACATTCATATCACGCAGCAATACGGTCGCGCGTGCGTTCTTTTGGCTAAGAATACTATAGAGAATATGTTCGGTGCCACAGTAGTCCTGATTGAACTCCTGAGCTATATCCCAACTCATACGAAGGGTTAATTTCGCTGTCTCACTCAGGCCTTTGGCCCCAGTGCTAACAACTAACGCTTTTGGCGTAAGATTGAGGGCTAACTTTGCACGATCAAAAGTAACACCAGATTCAGCTAGAATTTTAGCCCCCACCGATGTCTCCTGGTGTAAAACCCCTAAAAGCAGATGTTCGGTGCCGATATACGCACTTCCCAAGCTTCGTGCAATAGCATCAGCATGCTGAAGACTACCACGCGCATTATTGGTAAGATGCTCGACAAACTCTGCGAAGTCATTATTTTGCATCAATTCTACCTTATCTTATCCCTTAGGTTTATTGCTGTTCCACATGATCCCTCTACTCTGTTACTAGTATACAAAATTAGCACTCATGGATCAAGAGTGCTAATTTATTTTAAGGTGCGTTTTTTATTATTATTTTTTGTCAGTCTCTTCAATAGCACTGAGCAGGGAGTCTTCAATATTACGCGGCTTACGCTCTGGCTTTGGTGCAGCTGCATCATTGACCTGTTCAATATCAAGCTCATAACCAGTAAGGCGGCTCGCAAGACGTACATTTTGACCACCACGACCAATAGCGATTGACTGCTGGTCTTCATTTACTAGCACACGAGCACGCTTAGCGGTTTCGTCGATCTCGATTCGGCTGATTTCAGCAGGGCTTAGCGCGTTGCTGATAAAGTTTTTTGAATCATCGCTGAAAGTAATGATATCGATCTTTTCCTG
>PJQJ01000005.1:70344-75372 GCA_002861585.1 Candidatus Saccharimonadota bacterium
TCGCAGGAAGGATACCCGTTGCCTTGCCGAGTTCGACACGAACAACCCGTGACTCAACGCGCTGTACAACACCCACGATAACAGTACCGATTTTGTCAGCGTACTCTGTCATAACAACTTCACGCTCGGCTTCACGTAGCTTCTGCAGGACTACCTGCTTTGCAGTCTGGGCAGCGACACGGCCAAATGAGGTTGCTTGCTCGCTCTCCTCAACAAAATCACCAACTTCAGCGTCTTCCTTGATCTTCTTAGCATCCTCAAGACTGATCTGAACGGCATCGTTCTCCACCTCTTCGACAGCCTCTTTAGATACAAAAACGGTGACGTCTCCGCTCTGCGTGTTCATTTCGGCACGCACATCCTGCTCACGGTCACCATGATCTCGACGCCAAGCGGCAGCGATTGCCTGTTGAACAATATCAAGTACTACCTCTTCAGGAAGATTCTTCTCGTCGGCAATTGATCGAATTGCTTGCACCAACTGTTTTACATTTAAATCCATTATCTTGACTCCTTTTTACGAAAAAATCCGACCTGCCGGCCGGAAACTATATCTATATTTTACCGTTATATTAGTCGGATTGTCAACGATTGGCGAAAGATCGCTGAATATACGAACATCGTAAACCTTTTGTTACACTAGAATATATGCACACAGTTGATCGACTCTATACACTATTTCAGCCCGAACACTATAACCTAACTCTCAATCTGCTCCGCAAGGAAAGGCAATTTACCGGAAGCGTCACAATTGCTGGCACCATTACCGATAGCGCTCAAACCATCAGATTGCATGGTAAAGAACTGACTATTTTATCGGCGAAAGTTGGTGGTGAAACTGCAGCCTTCACAACGAATCCAGACCTCGATGAGATTATCATTACCCCAAACGGTGAATTACCGGCTGGTACACAGACTGTTGAGATATCATTTAGCGGTGTCATTACTGATGCGATGCACGGACTCTATCCTTGTTACTTCGAGCACGATGGTAGTAAGAAGGAACTGCTTGCAACACAGTTTGAAAGTCATCATGCACGAGAAGTCTTTCCATGTATCGATGAGCCCGAAGCGAAGGCGACATTCGATCTTACCCTACAAACTGAAACTGGTATTACCGTTTTAGGTAATATGCCTGTCGCTCAGCAGAATGAAGATGAAACCGGTCTACAAACAGTCTTTGAAACTTCCCCACGCATGAGCACGTATCTACTGGCGTTCGTCATCGGTGAACTACATTCTGTTCAAGCTAAAACATCAAACGGAACCGATGTTCGCATCTGGGCAACGCCAGCACACGATAGCGAGTCCCTGCAATTTGCACTTCAGACAGCCGTTGGCGCAATAGATTTTTTCAACGATTACTTCGGGGTACCCTACCCGCTTCCTAAGTGCGACCATGTTGCCTTGCCCGATTTTAGCAGTGGTGCAATGGAAAACTGGGGGCTTATCACCTACCGTGAAGTTGCATTGCTAGTTGATGAAACTACATCACTATCCATGAAAGAATATATTGCTACTGTCATTTCACACGAACTATCCCACCAGTGGTTTGGCAACCTCGTCACCATGAAGTGGTGGAACGACCTATGGCTGAATGAAAGTTTCGCTACACTCATGGAGTACCTGGCTGTTGATGCACTTCATCCTGAATGGGATATCTGGCTCACCTTTACATCCGGTGAAGCATTAAGTGCATTACGTCGTGATGCATTGCCTGGCGTCCAGGCCGTAAAGACTGACGTTAATCATCCTGATGAAATCAGCACACTATTTGACCCGTCAATTGTGTACGCAAAAGGAGCACGCTTACTCTATATGCTCTTTAACTTTATAGGCGAAGATGCTTTCAGGGCTGGACTGTGTGAGTACTTTAAGGAGCACAAGTATGAGAATACTGCTGGTTCAGATTTATGGAAAGCACTCTCTGGTGCCAGCGGCAAAGATATTCAAAGCTTTATGACTCCTTGGTTAGAGCAGTCGGGCTTTCCACTACTTCGAGTTGCTCAAAATGGCTCAAGCATCAGCGTGTCGCAGGAACATTTCAGCCTTGTTCCCGAAAAAAAGACCGACCAACTATGGCCCGTCCTTCTTGCACCGTCATATCAGCACGATGAAGCTCTCATCCTAACTGAGGGGAGCATAACCCTCAGCTCACCCACAGACGAGACTGTTCGTTTTAATACTGGCGGTAGCGCACATTATACTGTTCGGTATGAATCCGAGGCACAGCGTCTCGCAGTAGCGAGTAGCGTTTTAGAAGGCACAATTGAGCCTGTTGATCGCCTGCTGCTGCTAAACGATGGTTCAATGCAAGCTCGTGCCGGGATCGGCTCAATGAGTGAGGTACTCCAGCTCCTTCAGGCTTATAGCAAGGAAACAAACGAACCAGTGTGGGATATGATGAGCCTCATTATTGCTGACGCACGCCGACTGATTGAGGGTGATGACGTGGCAGAAGCAGACTGTAAAAGATTCGTCCGAGGACTCATTGACAGTGAGCTAAGGCGACTTGGCTGGGAGATAAAAGAGAACGAATCATCGAGTGATACCAAGTTACGGGCGACAATCATTGGACTCGCTATATACACTGAAGATCAAGAGGCACTTCAAAAAGCGCGTGACCTATACGAAGAAGGTATTGACACCCTGCCGTCTGAGCTTCGAGCCGTAATCCTAAGTAGCATCATTCGTCATGGCAGCAAAGATGAATTTGATGAATTACTGGCACTGCATGACAAAACTTACAATCCTGAATTGCAACAAGATCTTGTTCTGGCTCTAACGAGCACTCGAGACACATCGCTCGCAGCCATCCTGCTAGAGCGCCTCACCGACAAAGGGATCGTCAGACATCAAGACGTCGCTCGTTGGTTCGTGTCGCTCCTTCGTAACCGATACAGTCGGGAGCAAGCATGGCAATGGATGGTCGAGCAGTGGTCATGGATCGAGAAGACATTTGGCAGTGATAAATCATACGACAACTATCCACGTTATGCGTCGGCAATCTTTAATACTGATGAATGGCTAGCTAAATATAGGGCTTTCTTTGAGCCACTCAGCAGCGAGCCAGCACTTGAGCGAACTATTGCTATCGGACTTGATGATATTGCGTCCCGAAGTAAGTGGCGCACGCGTGATGCCAGTAGCGTGAAGCAGTTTTTAGCTGATGCAGTTACATAAGTCGCTCAATAAACTGCGTTATTGTGAAATCTTCTCCCTCTAGTTCCAGCGCGGCCAACTGCGCCTGCGTAACATGAGGGTTCTGCTGCAACCATAGCTCCGCCGCAAAGCGCATCTGCTGTTGCTTCTTGGGAGTAATGAATTCTAAGCCACTGCCTGAAAGCCTATTTCGTCGGTACTTTACTTCGACAAAACTGACAGTGTCATTCTTTAGGGCGATGATATCTATTTCGCACCATTTTGTCTTCCAGTTTTGGTCGACAACCTTATATCCCTGCTGCTCCAAAAAAATCGCTGCCCTATGCTCCGCTCTTGCACCAGATGTCTCTCCCCCTTTTAGAGCGGTTGGACCATTCGATAATGGCGCAAAACTCATCCGATGAATTGGCGATGGTCCAAAATCCGCAATCGCCTCTAGATGAGCTTTTGTTCCGTAGCCGACATGCGCTCGAAAACCATACCCACTAAAGCGTTCATCTATAACACCCATGTATCGGTCACGTGCAACCTTAGCAACGATCGAAGCCGCAGAGACAGCACCGATCAGTTGGTCTGCCTTTTTCAGGAGTGTCACTTCTTTGGGCTTTAGGAAGTTAACAGTGCCATCCAATATAATTTCGTCGTACTCTGCCGTAATCTGTGCAAGCGCTTGATGCGAGGCAACCTCTAGGGCTTTTGTTAGACCATACTTATCAATGAAGCGCGCCGATGCCCAACCAATACCCACACTAGCAGCGTCACGGATAATTCTATCCGCCAGCAACTCACGCTTCTTAGCTGTCAAAGCCTTGCTGTCTGTAATTCCAATAAGATCGATGGAGGACCCTAAAACGACCGCACCGACACAGACTGGTCCAGCCAAACAGCCTCGTCCAACTTCATCAATTCCTACAATCATTGTTATTACAGCATACCGCATCGACTGCATATCAGCCGATAATTCACAGCCCTAAACAAAATAAAAGAAGTGGCCGTAGGTTAACGCCACTTCTTCTGGAAACGAATAGAGTCAGCTTACTCTTTGGTAGGCTCTTCAGCTTTTGGGGCTGTCTCGACGTTGTTGACTTTGTTCTTGTCAAAGTCAACAGCTGTAAGACGAGCAGATTTACCACTACGTTCGCGTAGGAAGGTAAGGTACTTACGGCGAACTTTGCTTCGCTTGACTACTTCTACCTTGATAACGAGTGGGCTATGAAGCATGTAGCTCTTCTCAACACCGACACCACTTGTAATCTTACGAACAGTAATACGGCTAGTGTGAGAATCTTTGCGGTCAGTACGAATAACGACGCCTTCAAAAACCTGCACACGCTCTTTGTTACCTTCTTTAATCTTTTGATGAACCTTAACGGTGTCACCTGAACGAACATCAACAACCTGAGGTTTGCGGCTGTTGGCTGTAACTTTTTGAATTAGTTCAAACATCTCACCTACTCTTTAAATTTATTAGACAATCTAGCTAATTCTAGCATATATTACGTACTTTTCAAAGAGGCAAAAGGAGTATTAGCTTGCGACTGCATTTGACCCTCTTGCTAAAATCACGCCTTTCTTGTTTTATTAACGTATTATGTTACAACCAGAAAGACATCCGCGGCGTCATCCGCGCATACTCCCGGTCACTCGAGTCGAAACGATTATGAACCAAACTATTTATAGTCTGGATTCAGATGGTGCTTTTGACATAAGAAGCTTTGGTCCATCAGTTACCCCTGGTTCAATCAGGGATATCTCCTTAGACCATGAGGAGCATCTTCAATTACCAAATGACGCCATAAAAGAGTCGGACTTGATTGTTCGTTTTGATCTGCAGGAGATTCTCACAGCCGGCACAGAGATTGAACC
>PJQJ01000005.1:75737-83386 GCA_002861585.1 Candidatus Saccharimonadota bacterium
TCCCTGTATCTCCTCAGAGATTAGCATCTGCTCCATGATGAGCACGCGACCCTTATAGCCAAAAGGATTCTCCGCTGAGGTTCCCGGCTTAAAGAGTTGGATGGTATCTAGGTTAGGCTTTTCTACATGAGTCGGCAGATCTTTCAGAACAGACCTAATCCAGTTCTTTGTCGCCTCGTCTGGTTCATACGGTGTTTTCGTACTGTCGTCGAGCCGACGCACCAAACGCTGACCAATAATCATTTTTATAGCAGAACTGAAAATTGGGTTTTGACCAATCATATCGATAAGGCGGCTAAGCGCCGAGGATGCAGCATCAGCGTGAAAAGTCGTCAAGACAAGGTGTCCGGTAATCGATGCCTGAATAGAGGTCTTAGCAGTATCAACATCACGCACCTCACCCACCATCATGACATCAGGGTCCAAACGTAAGACAGCTCGAAGTTTATTGCCGAATGAATCACCGGATTCAGTACTCACTGGAATTTGGGTTATACCAGGGATACTAAACTCAACTGGGTCTTCTAGAGTAATAATCTTACGAGTGGTCGCGTTAAGCGCGTTGAGAATACTGTAGAGCGTCGTTGATTTACCAGAACCAGTCGGACCAACAACCATGACCATTCCATGCGGATGAGAGATGATCTCATCAACCGCCCGACGCTCAAGCTCACCCAGCCCTAAGCGCTCTATCTTCAGAAGTGATGCATCAAAATTAAAAAGACGGATAACAGCGTCCTGGCCGTAGACAGTTGGTACTGTTTCAATACGCATATTCAACAGACGTACCTTTTGATCTTCTCTGGTTACCTCCTGCTGCATATGTCCTGTCTGAGCATCAGTAGACGCAGTTGATATGTTGGCTTTTGAGGCGATTGATGCTTGAAGTACACGGTATTTGTCGTGACTAATCTTAGCAACTGGATGCAGGGCGCCATCAACTCGAAAACGTATTCGAACGTCTTCGCGCTGGTTCTCTATATGAATATCACTGGCACCTAGTCGGTCAGACTGTTCAATCAGGTAGCTTAGGATATCATCTGAGCGAACTGATTCAAGTGTCTGAGATACTGCTTGTAACGTATTGCTGTCGCCATCATCGGCGATCTTGACATCGTCGTAAATGACTTCTTTGGGCGGATCGAATCGCCGCATGATCTCGCGGAATCCCTCGTTACTGATTAGGACGAAGCTCACGTTTCTGCTTGCAAACCGCTGGCGAAGATCCCGCAGTAATGATTGCGGTGTACTACTGGTGATGCCAAATATAATCAGCTGTTTATCCTTGCCCTCATCGATCGGCACGATCTTGGCACGGTACATCTCTTCATTGGTCAAGATGTCTTGAATAAGCTCCATTGCCTGAGAAACACCACGTGTATCAAAATAAGGAACGCCTAGCAGTTTTGCACGCTGCTGTGTACTGTGTTCCTCTTGCTCGCGAAAGCGCACCTGCTGTCTGGCGTCGTTCATTGCTTCTATTGTAACAAAACATAAGTTGTTTTAACTGCTAGAATAGAAACTACCATGCAACTTGTTGTTATTGCTCATAATATCCGTTCTATTCATAATGTCGGTTCTATCTTTCGCTCCTGCGACGGTTTTGGGGTCGATCATCTCTATATTACTGGCTACAGCCCCTACCCCGAGCTGCCCGAACATGATCCTCGGATGCCTCATGTTATCGAAAAGCTAACAAGGCAGATAAGTAAAACGGCTATCGGAGCCGAGAAAACAGTCGAATTCTCCCATCACAATGACGTCATGACGCTTGTGGACCAGCTAAAGAGTGATGGCTTTCACATAACTGCTCTTGAATTAACGAGCAACAGTATTGCGCTCTATAGCTTTTCACCGCCAGACAAAGTGGCATTAATTCTTGGCGAGGAGATTGACGGCATCAATATAGATCTCCTTCGCAAAGCCGATACGGTAGTAGAAATACCAATGTACGGCACTAAGGAATCGTTCAATGTATCCGTTGCTGCTGGAATAGCATTATACGGTCTCCGCGAGAGTCGTTCGTATGGTAAAATAGCATAAAATATAGCATAAGCATCAAAAACAAATATGACAGACCAGACTCTTCATCGGACACACATTACTCTTCACCTTCATCGTATTTTCTGGTTTAGCTTTTTACTTGTAGGGCTACTCCTTATACAGTCCCTCCAGCACTTGCCGCTTACCCGAAGCGCAGCTGCGCCACAGGTACTTGCGTACATGAACGGCCCAAGCCGAACCGAGCTACATTCACTGACGAATCAAAATCGTGCCAATGCCGGACTAGCAGGGCTCGCCCTTAACAGCCAGCTTAACCAGGCTGCTCAAGCAAAAGCAGAGCACATGATTGCCAATAACTACTGGTCGCATACGGCACCAGATGGAACTACGCCGTGGTACTTCATTGATCAGTCCGGCTATGGCTACATTAATGCTGGTGAAAATTTAGCATATGGATTTACCAGTAACGACGGGGTCCTGCAAGGTTGGATGAACAGTACAGGACATCGGGCCAACATTATGGGTGACTACAAAGATGTCGGTTTTGGTTATGCCAATGGTGCTAACTATCAAGGCGGCGAAAATACTGTTGTTGTAGCCATGTATGGAACATCAACAAATCCGGCTCCAGCTCCAACCTCGCCAGCACCTAGCCCGACGTCGGCTGTTGAATCTGCAATGCAAGTACCACAGGCGCCGGCTCCAGCGGCACCCACACCTCCAGCACCTAGCCCTGCTGCAGCACCTACTCCAGTGCAACCGACGACACCCGTTTCACAAGCGGCTCAACCTTCTGAGATGTCAGCGAAACCAGAACCATCCCTAAATACAGCTGACCAAGAGACGCGTACGAGGACAGCTGATCAGTTATTTAGCGGCGTTGCTGCGTGGTATATGTATGCTACCGCATCTCTCATTGGTATTGCATCTATTGGCTTTACCGTCACACATATTCGCTTATTGCATTATGGCTGGAATAACGGGGTGCATTTCGTCCTAGCCCATCCACTTATCGATGCTGCAGTTCTTGGTTCAATTGCCCTTACATTTATGAGTGCGACTATTGGGCTTGTCCGCTAGAGGATGCTACTTTATTGCGACGCACTCTTCGCCGTATAGATGAGAGATATCAGACCTTAGCTCATCAGTAGGATTGGTCCTAAATGGCAAGCGGATTGCGGATTTTTTGTCAGCACCGAGTACAAGAATAATCTCGCTCTCACCGGGATATTTATTAAACGTCTGTTTTAGCTTTAGTAAACTGTCGTGATCGTTTGGATTCTTAACATGAACATAGATTTTAGTCTTAACAGGGGTTGGTGCATCTTCATCTAGTACAGGCGTGTAGATGTATTTTGTCTCGTCCTTGGGCGCCGTTGCAGCTACTTTTGCTCCAGGGCCAAATGGACGACGGCGCTCTGGAAGTTTCTCCCTCGTTGCAGTCATTAGGCGACCAGTTGATTCATACCCATCGAGTTCTTCCTGGGTGACAAGTGTAATCTCATCAACAATGACTTTGGCATCGTCCAGCAGGTTACCTTCTTTATCGCGTGAACTCACCTTGCCGGTTGCCTTAATAACTTCATCCTGCTTTAGCAAGGCACCAATCTTTTCATATGTCTTTGGAAAGACGATCAGTTCGCCCTCCCCTGATTTATCCTCTATCTGCACAAAGGCCATCTTACCGCCACTTTTAGTCACGATCTGCCGTACAGACGAAACAACACCACCAACGGTTATACCATGGCCATCAAGCGATGGCTTTAGAGTAGCGATTGGTGCAGTCTGTTCAGTAAAGTAATCATCGTACTTATCGAGCGGATGCGCGCTCAAATAGAGCCCGAGCAGTTCGCGCTCCCATGTCAGGCGCTCTTTGTCAGGATGTTTATTCGGTGCTGGATCGAGCTTTATAGTTGGCATAGCGACTGCATCGGAAAGTCCGCCAAAGAGATCAGCCTGGCCGCTTGCCAGGTCTTTTTGTAGCTTTTGGGCATACGCAAGAATGGTGTCAAGATTAAATAGCAGATCAGAGCGATCGCCGTGCTCATCAAAACCGCCGGCTTTAATAAGCGCTTCCCATACTCGCCTGTTTACTTGCCGACAATTCACACGCTTAGCAAAATCTTCGACGCTCTTAAATGGGCCTTCTCCTCGCGCACGGAGGATTTCCTCTACAGCACCGGCACCGACCCCTTTTACGGCTGCCATACCGAAACGAATCGTCTGTTCATTCGGCACAACACTGAACTCTACGAAACTCTGGTTAATATCAGGCGGCAGGACCTTAAGTCCCATGTGCTTACATTCGACTATTTCAATTGCTAAACGATCTGTATCATCTTGATCGCTGGTCATAACAGCAGCCATAAAAGCATCAGGATAATGAGCCTTTAGATAGGCCGTCCAATAGGCAATCAATCCATAACAGGCAGCATGTGATTTGTTAAAACAGTAATTTGCAAACTCTTCTAGCTGATCCCAAAACTTTTCAGCAACCTCTTTAGTGGCGCCACCATGTGATATGGCACCTTCCACAAAGTCGACTTTGACCTTACGCATCAGGTCAATCTTTTTCTTACCAACCGCCTTACGAAGCGTGTCGGCCTGACCACCGGTAAAGCCACACCATTCCTTAGAGATCTGCATGAACTGCTCCTGGTAGACCAAGATGCCGTAGGTACTCTTTAGTGAATTTTCCATACCTGGATGTAAGTAGGTAATCTCCTCAATTCCATGCTTTCGCTTAATAAAGCTATCAATAAACTGCATTGGACCCGGGCGATACAGGGCAACCATAGCAATAATATCCTCAAAGACGGTCGGTTTGAGCTCTTTTAGGTAGCGCTTCATTCCCGCGGATTCCAGCTGAAAGACACCTGTTGTATCACCACGCTGAAACAGCTCAAAGGTCTTTTCGTCGGTCAGAGGGATGTTTTCGAGAGTAATATCATCGCCGTAAACTTTCTTTACAATCCTCAAGGCATTTTTGATGGTCGTTAGGTTTGAGAGGCCAAGGAAATCCATCTTTAGCAGTCCAAGTTCCTCGATAGGACCCATTGGATACTGCGTTGAGACGACGCCTTTTTGCGCCATTTCGAGCGGCGCAAACTTTACTATCTCGTCTGGAGCAATCACAACACCGGCAGCGTGAATACCATGAGATCGAATCGTTCCTTCCATGCGGATGGCAAAATCCATTACTCGTTTAGCCGTCGGATTTGTTTGGTACTCCTTTTTAAGATCCGCATCTTCCTCAACACTTACTTTTAATGGGATATGACGGCCCTGCACTGGCGGTGGAATAAGCTTTGCCAAGCGATCAGCATCGGCGTACGGTACCTGTAGAACACGGGCTACGTCACGAACAGCAGCCCTCGCCGCCATCTTACCAAACGTCACAATATTGGCCACCCGCTCTTTACCATACTTTTGAACACAGTACTGAATTACCTCGTCACGTCGTGAATCCATGATATCGATATCAACATCAGGCATACTAATACGGTCTGGATTCAAGAAACGCTCGAACAGCAGATCATACTTTAGAGGATCAAGATCAGTAACTTTTAGAGAATAAGCAATGATCGATCCAGCCGCTGATCCACGGCCAGGGCCAAAAACAATACCCTGGTTCTTACCCCAGTTAATAAAGTCCCAGATAATTAAAAAGTAGCCGTTGAAGCCCATCGAATCAATAACGCTCAACTCGTACGCAGCACGATCCAGGACGTTCTTAGCAAGTACTGCTTTTGATTCATCGATACTGATCTCCCTAACGTCGGTCTCGCTCATCCCGCCGTAGCGAAAGGCTAAGCCGCGGTAGACCAACTTTTCGAGGTATGTCTGTTCAGTCTCCCCTTCAGGAACAGGAAATTTAGGGATGAGGATCTTACCAAGATCGAGCTCGACATTACATCGTTCGGCAATGGCACGCGTCGACGTAATGATGTCAGGATGCTGCTCTCCCCATCGTTCGATAATCTCTTTTGGATCAGTAACATGCAGATGAAAATCACTCAAACTCATTCGGTCCTGATCGCTTAGGTACGCACCAGTACCAACACAGAGAAGAATCTCATGTGCTTCTTGATCTTTTGGACTAACATAGTGTGCATCGCTCGTAACGACGCACTGAATACCAAGTTCTTCAGATAAGCGAAAGAGATACCCATTAATCTTTTGCTGAACGTCCCACTCTTCATGATCCTGAATTTCAAAGTAGTAACGGTCGCCAAATATTGACTGATACCACTGGGCGATCCGTTTTGCCCCATCGTAATTGTCATTTCGCAGCTGTTCACCAATCTCTCCACCCGCACAAGCACTAAGAGCGATCAGTCCTTCATTGTACTCCTCCAGGAGATCGTGATCGATCCTCGGCTTATAGTACATTCCCTCTAAATTAGCGGTCGTGCTCAGCCGCATCAGGTTTTGGTAGCCCGTATTGTTCATTGCGAGCAGGATTAAGTGGTACCGGGCTTTATCCTTCTGTGGGTCACGATCATGAATTGTACGTGCGGCAACATATGTTTCAATGCCAATGATTGGCTTTATGTCCTGTTCTTTGCAGGCTTTGTAAAACTCAATTGTCCCAGAGAGGGTTCCGTGATCAGTCATAGCTACTGCATTCATACCAAGTCCCTTTACGCGGTCCACAAGGTCATTCACCTTCGTTAGACCATCAAGCAGGCTATGATGAGTATGATTATGGAGGTGCACGTAATCAGAAGGCGCTAACGCCTTAGATTGAGTCGTCTCGGTCTGCTGCTTAATACCCGCCATATAGTACTCTTCAGTATATCAATTATGCGAATCAATTACCGAGAAATGCTGTTGTTATTGTGACTGTTCTAGAGAGTTTTGAGTATTTTGGAGCAACTCACCGATAAGAGGAAAATTAACGAATAGGGAAATGATAGAAATAACAATAGCCACAACAACGGTACCGCCTAAAACGCTACCGAGACCAAAAAAGATGCCACGAAAAAAGTTCATCTTATAGACCTTTGAGCGCTGCAGATAATAATCGTTAAAGAGCTCTTCGAGCATAGCCCGTTGTGCACCCTGTGCCTGTGAATCTTTTACTGAATCCGATGTCTTATTTATCTTAGTTTGAATATGCTTGATAGTCTTTTTGATCATAGTTGTACCTTTAGGTATTTATTGTAACAAAAAAGCCGCCCTAAACGTGGGCGGCTTTTTTTAGCGAGAGGGCCGTTATGAACGAGGTGTTCGTTTTTTGCTCTCTGCTTCAGCCTCTGCAGCGCCTTCTTTTGCGCCTTCACGAGCCGCATCAGCAACATCTTTAGCGCGGCGCTTCAGAGTTGTAGCCTTATCGGTTGCAGTCGCCTTAACAGCCTTAGCTTTTGCTTTAGCTTCATCGGCCTTTGCAGTTGCCTGTGTCTTTAGCTCCTCACCGCGAGCTGCAGCTTCAGCTTTGACTTCATCAGCTTTCTTTTTAATATCAGCACGGGTTTCCTTACCGCTCTTAGGAGCCGCCATTAGACCAGCTACTACACCGGCAATTGCTCCAATAAGTGCGCCTAATGCAAATTTACCTCTTTTAGCCATTTTCAATACTCCTTATTTACGATTCTTTAAATATTTAGCAACGTACTTTGCGACGTATTTAGAAACAAATGCTG
>PJQJ01000005.1:83441-84500 GCA_002861585.1 Candidatus Saccharimonadota bacterium
TTTAGCCACAGCAGTAACAGCCTTGATCTGCTTAGTTACTTTAATAAGTAGGACGGCCAGTATGATCGCCAGTAGCAGGAATAGCGCCAAAAAGATCGCTAATATGATGACAAGTATTTGTGCTGCGTCTTCCATCGAAATCTTTCTCCGGTCAATTGTTATGTGATGAGTATATTATACCATTAAAATAGATTTTTGTTCTACTGTAAAAGCCGTTCTTCCAAAAATTGACGAAAAGTTGGGCCCAGCTTCTGATGAGTCAGAGCAGTATCAACAAGTGCCTTTAGATACTTAAGTTGATCACCGGTATCATGATAAACACCATCAATGACATGACCATATACAGCATCCTGCTGCGCTAGCTCATTAATGGAATCGGCAAGTGTGATTTCACCACCAACACCTACCCTTTCCTGAGCAATAATCGGCAATATATCAGGTGTGAGGAGATATCCGCCAACGGAGGCGAACGTTGATGGTGCCTTCTCGGCTCCAGGCTTTTCTATTAAGCTGGCTATCCTATTAGTGGCTCCCTGCACTGTTTGATTAGCGAAAGCAACCATCCCGTACTTGTTAGCGTCTTGTTTGTCGACTTCGATAAGAGAAATGACAGATTTACCTGTTTGCAAATAAACATCCCTTAGCTGCACGGCCCGTGGAGTATCCGCTCGAAAAAAGTCATCCGCAAAAAAGACATAAAACGGCTCGTCATCGTCGATAAGGTGACGTGCATTGAGTACAGGCCGAGCATTACCCTTTGGGCTGCCCTTCTGGCGAACATAGACAAAGTTAGCAAGATCGGCTATGTCTCGGATGGTATCTGCGAGCTCGTCCTTACCGCGGTTGCGCAGGTCATTTTCGAGCTCATCTGAGCGATCAAAGTGATCCTCAATAGCACGCTTCGTACTACCAGTAACAATTATAATCTCAGTTACTCCAGCGGCTACCGCCTCTTCAACGACAAGCTGAATGACTGGCCGATCAATAATTGGAAGCATCTCTTTGGGCATTGCCTTGGTTTGTGGCAAAAACCGTGTTCCTAAACCGGCTGCGCAAATT
>PJQJ01000005.1:84585-87785 GCA_002861585.1 Candidatus Saccharimonadota bacterium
TGGCTTTCCCCTTTGACAGCTTCATGACCTGACCGACCAAAAAGCCAATTGCCTTATCATTACCGGCTTTAATATCCTCAACCGCTTTTTGAGCTGAAGGATCAGCCAAGACCTGATCAACAATGGCTTCAATTTCTCCACTGTCACTCACCTGCAAGAGATTTTGCTCCTCAGCTATTGCACGTGGAGATTCGCCTGTCTGCATAAACCGCTTAAAGATATCCTTTGCGGCAGTTGAGCTTACTTCTGACTTTTCGGCCATTGTAGCAAGTTCGATTAGTGAGGCCGTATCAATATCGCCAGAGATGTTGGCATCCTCGTTATTTGGTTCGTCCTGCTCACTATTCGTAACCGTACTTGAAAACCAGTGTGCAACGCGTTTCGCAGCTTCATCGCCAGCGGTTGCCTGTACTTGGGTAACGGCATTTGCACTTGCTAGTGATGAGAGCAGTGCATTGATGACTGATTGATCAAGTCCAAGTGGCTGCCAACGTGCACGAAATTCAGGCGGCAGGAGTGGCATGGCATTGCGCTGTGCAGCAATTACCTCATCATCAAGTACTATTGGAGGAATGTCGGCATCAGGGAAGTATCGATAATCCTGAGCCTCTTCTTTTGATCGCTGCGAGAACGTCTTTTGTTTACTATCGTCCCAACCGCGTGTTTCTTGGACAATTGTTTCGCCCTTTTCAATCAACTCTACTTGGCGTCGATATTCAAACTCGGCAGCCTTTTCGACGCTTCTAAATGAGTTGAGGTTCTTAATCTCAACACGTGTACCCCAGGCTTTCGCGCCTTTTTTTGCGACTGATATATTAACATCGAACCGCATATTACCATGGTAAAGATTGGCCTCACTGACACCTGCAAACTTCATAAGTAAGTAGAGCTCCTGCGCAAACGCTTTTGCCTGTTCAGGACTCTTCATGTCAGCTTCTGAAACAACTTCGACCAGTGGTGTACCGGCGCGGTTAAGGTCAACGAGTGAATAATCAGCACCACCAGGGTGTGTCAGCTTTCCAGCGTCTTCCTCCATATGAGCCCGCGTAATACGAACTTCAAATGTTCCACCATCAAGCGGTACGTCAATTTTACCCTGTCCAACAATTGGTCGCTCTAATTGGGTGATCTGATATCCCTTTGGCAAATCAGGATAAAAATAATGCTTCCGGTCAAATGAACTAACATGAGCAATTTCTGCATTGAGGGCTATGCCTGCTCGAATAGCCAGTGCCACAGCAGACTTATTTAGGACAGGTAATGTCCCAGGAAGACCAAAGCAGATTGGACTTACCGTTGTATTTGGCGCAGCCTCACGAGCATCGTTATCGGCACCGCTAAAGAGCTTTGTCGCAGTCTTTAGCTGAACATGACATTCAATACCAATTGTTGGTTCGTACTGAGAAAGGATTTCATGTGTAATCATCTTAGAGGGCTCCTACGTCTTTTAGGCCAGCTTTAAAGCTATTAAGCGCTCGTCGTGCTTGATCTTGTGTTAGCCGAACGTCGTCTTCGTGTGCAATTCGGTTTCGTAGTTTATGAGCAGCCCAAACAGCATTCGCACTTTTAAGCCTTGAATTAGCATTCTTCAAACGCTCGCCCATTGTGTTACCGCGCACACCGGCTTCTTTTAGGGCGGCATCAAGTAGCTTGTCACCATTAATGACAACCATTTGATACGCATGGTTGTCATCTTTTTGCAGAAGTGTCTCAATCTTCTGTAGACGCTCCTCATAATACGCAGTATTAAGCCGACGAGGCTTTGCAAAACCGGCTGCAAATATCGCCAACATAAGCGCGCCGATAAATATGATAGAAATAAACATTAAGACGACAATATTATCGTTCAACATGTGCTGCCTCCCCTAGTAATGCAAAGTGTTCTTCAAGTTCTACTGAAAGACTCATTAAGCGATCATCATCACCCGTCTTGCCAATCAGTTGTGCCCCAATTGGCAGTCCGTCACTCGAACCAATAGGCACACTCGTTGCTGGCAAACCAGCTAGGCTTACTGCTACGGTCATTATATCTGCCAAGTACATCTGCAGTGGATCATGTGTATTGGCACCAAGCTTGAAAGCTGGCGTTGGTGCAACTGGACCAAGAAGAACATCATATGATTCAAAGGCTTTTGCAAAATCATCAATAACAATCGTTCGAACCGTTTGAGCCTTACGATAGTAAGCATCATAATAACCACTTGATAGAACATATGATCCAATAAGGATACGGCGCTTGTTCTCTGCATTAAAACCTTGGTCACGTGAGAGGCCATAAACTTGCTCGAGAGCAGCGGCTTCTTGCGCACTATGCCCATACTTGATGCCATCGTAACGCGCAAGGTTTGAGCTTATTTCGGCAGGAACAATAATATAGTACGCAGCGAGTGCCAGTGGCAAGGATGGGATACTAACCTCTTGAATAGTATGACCCTGCTTACCAAGCAGGTCAGCAGTATATCGAATGCCGTCTCGAATATCAGGATGGACATCATCGCTCATGTATTCCTTAATAAGACCTATCTTGAGTGACCTCGCCGCTTCTGTTGGAAGGTACGATTCTTTTCGATGATGCAGCGTTGTACCATCACGATCGTCTTGACCAGCCATAACATCGAGCACGAGGGCTGTATCATATGCCGTCGTAGCAAGCGGACCAATAGTATCAGTACTACTTGCCATTGCAACAACACCAAAACGGCTGACTAATCCATATGTCGGTTTATGACCAAAAACACCACAAAAACTTGCAGGCTGGCGAATAGATCCTCCCGTATCAGTAGCAATTGCAAATGGGACAATCTGCAGAGCAACAGCTGCAGCTGATCCGCCGGATGATCCACCGGCGACATATTCTGGATTATGTGGGTTTTTAGTTGGACCGAAATCACTATTTTCAGTACTTCCACCATGACCGAAAGCATCTAAGTTAGCCTTGGCAACGCAGATGGCGCCTTCTGCCTCGAGCCTTTCAATTGCAGTTGCTTGATAAGGAGCCTGAAAGCCCTTTAGAATGTTGCTAGCTGCGGTTGTATCACTGCCAAAAGCGAGAAAGTTATCTTTGGCAATAAATGGTACACCGACTAAACGGCCAGAAGATTGCCCATTTTTTACTGCCCTATCAATTTCAGCGGCGCGAGCAAGTGCACGCTCCTCTGTTAAAGAGATAGCGACATTGAACTTATCATTCTGCTCCTTTA
>PJQJ01000005.1:87801-91050 GCA_002861585.1 Candidatus Saccharimonadota bacterium
TTGCACGAATGAAGTAGCTGTCTTATCACCGTTTCGTACTGCTTCGACAATAGGAATGATTCGAGATCTCATAGTACTTTCCTCACCTTGATCTGAGCATCTTGCTGCTCAGGGGTATTTTGCAGTAGTTGCTGCTGGGAAACACCGTAATCAATAACCCGGTCTTCACGCATAACGTTTTGCAATCCAGTTACTTGATACGTCGGCTCAACACCTTCAACATCAACCGCATCGAGTTGCTCCACGTAGCCGAGGATTGTCTCGAGCTCAGTTTGTAATTTTGTTGCTTCTTCGTCAGTTACCTGCAGCGCTGATAACTTTGCTAGTTTTTTGACATCGTCAATAGTAACTTTGCTCATATCGTTCTAGTATAACAGAGAACTCTATCAGCCTTTTAGCTACATTTTGGATTTTATATCAGCGATAATATCGCGTAGTTCGGCCGCTTTTTCAAACTCTAGATTGGCGGACGCAAACTCCATTTGAGCTGAGAGATCACGCAGAATAGACGGATACTCGTCTTTTGGTATCTTTTTTAGATCAAGCTTTGGTCGATCATCCTCTTTTTGCGGAATGATTGCTCGAAGGCCTTCATCGATCTTTTTGGCAATCGACTGCGGTGTAATGCCGTGCTCTTTGTTGTACTCGCCCTGTATGCTCCGGCGTCGATTCGTCTCGTCGATGGCTGCCTTCATGCTACGAGTTACATTGTCCGCGTACATAATAACGTGACCTTCTAAGTGGCGGGCTGCACGACCAATCGTTTGCACTAACGCCTGCTCAGAACGAAGAAAACCCTCTTTATCAGCATCCATAATTGCCACTAGGCTTACCTCGGGTAGATCCAACCCTTCACGAAGCAGGTTAATTCCAATAAGAACGTCGTACACGCCAAGACGAAGATCGCGTAGGATATCACCGCGCTCAAGGGTATCAACATCTGAGTGTATATATGCCGTCTTGATATCGAGCTCGGATAGATACGTCGATAGATCTTCGGCCATACGCTTTGTGAGTGTCGTTACTAGGATACGTTGCCGCTTATCAATAGTGTCCCTGATTTCGGCAATAAGATCATCGATCTGTCCTTCCGTAGGACGGATCGTAATTTCAGGATCAAGCAGTCCGGTAGGTCGGATTACCTGTTGCGCCGGTGGCGGTGAATGCGTTAGTTCGTACTCCCCTGGCGTTGCGCTGACATAGACAGCCTTGTTTATATGCCGTTCGAATTCCGTAAAGGTCAGTGGTCGGTTATCGAGTGCGCTTGGCAAGCGAAAACCGTGCTCGACAAGCACTTCTTTACGGGCACGATCACCATTGTACATACCCCGTACCTGCGGGATAGTCATGTGCGATTCATCAATAAGCAGCATATAGTCATCTGGAAAGTAATCCATCAGCGTCGCAGGCTGTTCACCCGGCTCACGGTTCGTAAGGTAGCGGCTATAATTTTCAATTCCCTTTACAAAACCGGTCTCTTCCAGCATCTCGATGTCGTACTTTGTCCGCTGTTTTATGCGCTGTGCTTCAAGCAGCTTACCTTGCGATTCAAACAGGCCAACTTGCATATCAAGTTCGTGTTGAATTTTAGCAAGCGCAGCCTTTACTTTATCGTGCGGCGTTACGTAGTGCGAGCTTGGGAATATAGTCACGCTGCTAAGCTCACCAAGAATTTCACCCGTTAATGGATCGACATTGGTAATACGGTCAACTTCATCACCAAAAAATTCTATGCGGTAAGCCGTTTCAAGACCGGCTGGAAAGACGTCGACAACATCACCGCGAACACGAAACGTCGCACGATGAAAATCTATATCGTTGCGCTGATACTGAATATCAGTCAGCCAACGAATCAGCTTATCCTGCTTGCGAATCTCGCCGCGTTTAATTTCGACGGCCATACTACCGTAGTCTTCGACTGAACCAATACCATAAATACAGCTCACGCTTGCAACGATAATGACATCACGACGTGTCAGTAGCGCGGAGGTAGCAGCGTGACGTAACCGGTCGATCTCTTCATTGATTTTACTGTCTTTTTCGATGTAGGTATCCGAACTTGGCATATAGGCTTCTGGCTGGTAGTAATCGAAGTAACTAACAAAATAGTGAACTTCATTGTCAGGAAAGAACTGTTTAAACTCACTGAATAACTGGGCGGCTAACGTTTTATTGTGGCACATCACCAGTGTTGGAGCCTGGCGATTCTGGATAATATTCGCCATCGTAAATGTCTTACCGGAGCCGGTCACTCCAAGCAGCGTCTGCTCGCGCTCACCCTTATCCAGGCCATTAATAAGTTGAGCGATCGCCGTTGGCTGATCACCCGTTGGTTGATACTCTGTCTGTAACCTAAAGGAGCTCATCGTATCTATTATACGCTAAAAACCCCTGTTTTATAGGGGTTAGCATTGATCGCTATGTCAGTTGTATCCTAGAGTTTATCGCCGGCGTGAATGCTCTGAAGTAGCGCCGTCAGTCGACGGACAAGACGGGCTGGATCGGTATCAAACAAGACACGAGGGTTGTTTTCGTCCCCTGCCGCCTTAAGCAGCATTCGGACATGCTCGCCCGTACCACCAACGCCCTCCAGGATGCCGATAGGTATATGCGCTTCGTAAGCAATAGTAAACTCATGCAGCGTACCAATACGGCCACCAACGCTCACGACCGCGTCACTGGTCGTGACAAGTAGCTGATCGCGACCAACATAGTGCATTCCTGAGTACATAATGAAGTCATAGGCCTCACAAGGGAGGCGGTACTTATTAGTGTGCTCCCGAAAACTAGCTGCTGGACTGATACCAATTGAAAGCCCTTCACGCGATTCTATAGAACAGAACCCTTCGGCAGCATTGTTTGGCAACCCAACCGTAGCTCCAGTTAGCAGATCATGACCGGCCTGGGCAATTATTTGACCGACTTCAAACGCCTCTTCTTTACCACTGATTGCCGTTGGACCCTTTGCAGCCCCAGAGACACAAAAACTAAATCTTCCGTGCATTTTTGTTCTCCCTATCCCCTTACCCGTAGTGTTTCGGGTGCTATTAGATCATTATCAAGCTGTTTTAGAATCTGGTCCTCGAGATTCTTATGACCCATATAGCGCATAAAAATTTCGTTCCATAGGCTCTCTCTAAAATGGTACACGTAACGATTTTCATACGTCTCTTCATTAGAGTAAGCAAAGCTGATGTCAGTTAGGTTCAGCGTGACCGGCTTACCATCAAAGATCATGCCGACGTAATC
>PJQJ01000005.1:91104-101325 GCA_002861585.1 Candidatus Saccharimonadota bacterium
TCTACGCCAGTGTAGGTCCTCAGGATGAACATGCGGCTGGAACGCCTCTGGATGCGGTTCGTCATCAATCTTACCAAAGTATCGCTGAATAACACGCCAGTGAACGTATTGACCGGCCATTTGAGATGCATTACCGGGATCAGCTAGCAACGTTTCGACGACAATCTCGCCAAAGTTTTTGTTGACCTGCTTAAACTTAAAGAAGGCGCTGTAGAGACGAATTTCATTGATGTAATGAAAGAGCAACGGGAGAGTTTTAAGGGTGATACCCCGCATTCTTTCCTGGTGCATCGGTACAACAACAATCGTTCCCATCTCTTTCGTATGGGTGACGTTGTGGCGTTTCTTCTGTACAAAGTGCTCAGTTAGGCCAACGTACTTGTCGTGATCCATAGCAATGATACGAATACGGCGTTTTTCAAAATCTGATGGCGTGATCTCTTTAAAGAGTTCGTTATAGGCATTTAACCATTCTGGTCCTTCCGAGAAGCGCAGTGCAGTATAGAGCTCATCAAAATCTTCATGCTTCAACATGCTATCGATCGACTTATAGCCAAGGTGCTGCATTAACTTCTGTGGTGGCATCTTTTTAAGGAGCTCTTTGCCAACAGAGCGTTTTAAGACCCAACAATCCATTGGTGTATCAACACTCTCAGCCGCCTTAATAATTAGCGGAATAAGCTCACGGACAGCCGCACTGTCTGTTCCACCAACTAGTCCAGTGACCCGCTCGTTATCCTCGTGAATACGGTTCATAAGGGCAGCATAATATTCACGGCCAGTAGTGTCCGTATGGTCTAATCCGAGCTCACTCATGCTGCTATGGGTCTTTTGTATTATTTCGCCGATCAACTTCGTGTCAGTACCATGTTGACCACTCGCTTTTTCAAGCTGCCTAATTGCAAGGCTAAAGAGTGGTTCCTCAGCGTCGAGCAAATCCCGTAAAAACTTTGCCATATGTTAGTTTCACCCTTTTAATACTTATGCTTATTGTAGCAAATTTAAAATGCTTTTACTTCTATTGGCATAGCGTGCAGCTCGGTTCCGGCGTGCAAGATTCCCGCTTTTGCACCGATACAACCGACCACTGATGTAGAGTTTGCACTAGCGAATACAATCGCGTCTTCTAGACTGGTGCCCTGCGACCACTGGCTCAGGAAACCAGAACCAAAGGCGTCGCCCGCTCCTGTCCGATCTACCACCGGCACATCTTCATACATCCCTGCGCTGACGATACTCTTGCCGTCTGTCGCCACGACACCATTTGGCCCGTCAGAGACAATAACAACTGGACAGAGCAACGTACCGCGCCGCACCAGCTCTTCGGAAGTTGCACCTGTTACAAGCTGCTGCATCTCCTCCTTATTGAGAGCAAGAACATCAACATCTTCTAAAATTGCCTTTAGTTTATCGGCATGAGCAAGTTCGCTACCGGCAGGATTGAACATAATCTTTGTCTGGTGCTCAGCCGCAAATGACACGATCTTTTCGAGCAGTTCCATCGATCCCAGTGATGATATGTAAATCCAGTCCGCCTCAGCAATAGCCGCTAGATCAAGCGGACTGCCCGTAGAATCTACCATCGTCCCGTGAAAGTTAAGTATCGTCCGCTCACCGTTGTTAGCAAGCAGAATACTGGAATAACTGGCTCTAAACTCTGATGATTGGACAACAAGAGCAGTGTCAACACCTTCGCTATCAAGCTCTCCTAAGATAGCTTGGCTTGCAGGGTCCGTACCAAGCACCCACATAAACCTACTATGCAGACCTTGGCGAGCAAACGTTGTCGCGGCATTGGTCGCATTACCGCCAGTTGCAAATACAACTTCGTCTAGATCTAGTTTTGCGCCAAGTGGCAAGTGCGTATAGGCAACCGTACCTTCCTGATGCGGATCAAATTCCTCGCTTTTTAAAAAAACGTCTTGGGTTGCTTTACCGATTGCAAGGATAACCGGTACTTTATTGTTGCTCATTAGCAGTAGTATATCACTTATGCTTGAGTTAAAACGATAGCACAGCTACTCTGTTACTAGGTATTTTGATATATGGAAAAACAACTTCCAGTTTTTGACCGTGAATATGATTTTCAAGTAGCAGGCTTTATTGGCGTGCTACGTTTGATGCGCCAGATAGAATCAGTTATTCCAAAGAACCTTTCCGAGACCGAACAGAGGCGTATTCTTGGTAAAAGCGCCCTTAAGATTTGTACAGTAACGACTCAAGGTGTTGATGTACTGCAAAAGTCAATTGATGAGTGGATCGAGCATCAGTTCGAAGAAAGAGAGGTGATACTTGCACTTGTTCATATGGGAATGCTTGATGAATCAAACGAAACAGATGTTATCAAACCCTTTGTTGATGCGCTTGCGATAGAATCTGGCGATAAGACTATCCGAGAAGCATTTGGCATTGAACAGTATGATGCGATTATCGATGAACTGGTTATATTCTTTCTTGCGCAAGTAGCACAAGATATCTCAAAAGGCTCAGCCAGTCTTCCGACACTTATTCGAAAGTACCAACACGATATCGCATACTATGTTGGTGACTATTTTCAGCAAGCTGCGTAGATTATTTTATAGCCTTACCAGCTGATCCAAAGGCGTCGATCTTTTCTTCGACAACCTTTTGAACTGCACCGTAAACGGTTGGCATTAGCTTGACGACTGCATATTCATCAGGGTTATCGGCTAGTACCTGCTCGAGCGTCTTGCGGAAAACGTAACGCATATCACTGTTGATATTGATCTTGCTGACTCCAATTCGGGCTGCTTCTTCAAAGTAGTGAAGAGGCGTACCGCTACCACCATGAAGACTAATGTTACATTCAATTGCATCGCGAAGGCGCTGCAATAATTCAAGATCAAGCTCTTTTGGCACTGGATATTTACCGTGTAGGTTACCAATTGCGGCGGCAAATGTATCAATACCGGTTGCATGGATAAAATCGACTGCCCCTTCTGGTTTCGAAAAGGTCTTTTTAATCTCATCGTAGTCGATATTTTCAGTATGAACGTTAGAGCTGCCACCAAAGTAGTGCGGCTCACTCTCGACGAGTGCTCCTGTAAACTTTGCATACTCCACAACCTCGCGTGTCTGCTTCACAATCTCTACGTCAGACGCATCATGATTAGCTTGGGAGACATCAATATGGATAAATTCATAACCCGCATCGATAGCGCGCTTGGCGTCTTCTACAGTTGGGCTGTGATCAAGGTTGATGTACATCTCCACCCCATACTCGGCACGATAGTTATCTACTAGATCGCGAACATTATCGAGACCAAGTGCTTTTACTTCGCCGTCACTTACCTCTACTAGTACTGGAGCATTCTTCGCTTGAGCCGCGCGGCAAACCGCAATGAGCGTTTCTTGGTTATCAATATTAAAGGCACCAACGGCAAAGTGCTGCTGCCTTGCTCGCTGCATGAGGTGCCTTGCCCGCACACAGTTATCCCTTATTTCACGTATTGTTAGTCCCATCGTATCCCCCTTTATGCTAGTTCGTCTAAAAATGAGTGTGCACTTAGTGCTATATGCGTTCCAGTCAGGCCAAAGTGTTTCAGTAGTTCGTTTGGCTCGCCTGATTCTCCAAAACGATCACGCATACCAATCCGGCGCATAGGAACAGGATGATGCTCCATAAGAGCCTCTGCAACTGCACTGCCGAACCCACCATTAATCTGTGCCTCTTCTGCGGTTATGATCTTGCCCGTCTTAGTCACACTTGCAACAAGCGTTGCAACGTCGAGCGGCTTTATGGTTGGACAGTGTACCACTTCGACATCGATACCATCACCAGCGAGAATCTTAGCAGCAACAAGCGCTTGATAGGTCATAGTACCGGTTGCAGCTATCGTAAGATCACTCCCTTCACGAAGCACATAAGCCCGGCCAATCTCAAACGGCGTCCTGGCGGTGGTGAAAATTGGCGTCGCTTCACGAGCTAAACGTAGGTAACTTGGCTTATTGTTAGCAGCGAGTGCAAGGGTTGCCTTCTGAGCCTCAACACTATCGCCAGGGGCAATCACCACCATATTTGGCAGGACACGCATAAGAGCGATATCTTCTAACATCTGATGAGTGGCGCCATCTGGACCAACGCTGATGCCGGCATGTGAACCAACAACTTTTACCGGACGGTCGTTAAGGCAGGCAGTCGTTCGGATCTGCTCCCAGTTACGCCCAGGACTAAAGGCTGCGTAGCTACTAGTAAATGGAATCTTGCCCATTGCCGCCATACCTGATGCGACGGTTACCAAGTTCTGTTCGGCAACACCTATCTCAACAAAACGGTCTGGAAATGCTTCTTTAAAAAGACTCATCTGCGTGCTTTCTGTTAAATCAGCACAGAGAGCAACAACCTGTTCATTCTCCTTGCCCGCCTGCAGCAGTCCACGTCCAAAACCTTTGCGGATTGGCTCGCTGGCAATATCACTCGACCCAATATCCTCGATAAGATGTAGTTTATTCATGCTCGCTCCTAATTTTGCCGCCTAATGTGCGAAGCTTCTTCAATGCCTCTTTGGCCTGTGTTGAATTTGGCGGTGCACCATGCCAGTGATAATCGTACTCCATGAAATCAACGCCCTTGCCAGGAATAGTGTGCGCAATAATAAGACTTGGTTTTTCGACGATAGCCCTCGCCATCGAGCAAGCATCGATGATGCTCTCTATGTTGTGGCCGTCGACTTCCTGAACGTGCCAGCCGAATGCTTCCCATTTCGCCCTAAGGCTTTCAAGCGGCATCACCTGCTCTGTATTACCATCAATCTGTATATTATTACGATCAACAATACCGATAAGATTCTGCAACTTATTTTTTCCGGCGAACATTGCAGCTTCCCAAATATTGCCTTCGTTCAACTCGCCATCGCCCATAACAACGTACACCCATCGATGAGGAGTGTGATCAATATACTGCATTGTATAGGCCATGCCGGCTGCTTGACTAAGACCACTGCCGAGTGGACCGCTGGTTGTTTCGATGCCAGGTAGCTTAACGCGCTCAGGATGGCCCTGCAGGCGTGATCCGAATTTGCGAAGTGTCATCAGCTCTTTACGCTCAAAATAACCTGCATGAGCCATCGTTGCATACTGAACCGGCACACAGTGCCCGTTCGAAAGCAGCAACAAGTCACGATCATGCCAGTTAGGTTTTTTAGCATCGTACTTTAGCACGTTAAAATAGAGAGCGGTAAATATATCGGCTAATCCGAGGGGACCAGCACTGTGACCGGAACCAGCATGCTCAAGCATGCGGATAATATCTTGTCGGATTTCAGTCGCTTTTTTCTCGAGCTGAACCTGAGTCATCTGTGATTTCATTTTGTCTGTTTGTCTTAGCTAATACTACTTACAAGTGTAGCATAAGCAACATCAGGATCGCTAGCCTTCTGAATAGCGCCGCCCACATTTATGACATCTACACCATGTTTCGCTAGCAGAGCAACATTATCAGCATTTGCCCCACCGTCCCAACCAATTTCGGCATTTGGATTTATCATTTTTATTGCTGGTATTTTTGCAAGTTGAGATTCATCAACCGTACCACCAAAACGACCAAGACTTCCGCTAAAAATAAGGACATGATCAGCTGCCGCAATGAGCTCCCTTACGCTTTCAGGTTGTGTTGTCTGCAGCAAACAGACGCCTGCTTTAAGTCCGCATGCCTTTAGATGTTCCAGTATCCCCAGTAAATCACCTTCCGCTTCGGCATGAATAATGACAAGGTTTGGCCGTAAACTGACTAGTGTTTCAATATGTTCTATCGGACGCTGAAACATCAGGTGAATATCGGCAATAATTCCCTCGGGCCACCACACTTGAACAGGATTGAGGCTTCGCGTTGGCGCAAATTGACCATCCATAAGATCGATCTGGATGCGCTGAGCGAATGGTGCTATTCGTTCAATCTGGTCACGGTATTCGTGCGGATCGCTTGTTGTCGGAGTCACGCTGGGGCAGATTATGCTCATCGTCGTCTCTTATTAACCACGTACGAAACACCTATGAAAGCACGAACTAGCGGCAAAAGGCCTGCTATAACAAGAAACGCAAACACGGCCGTATCAAGGTCATTGTACGTTTGCTGGCTAACGTCGACAGCAAGCGTAAGAGCAAAAACAAGCAGCGTCACACCTGCAAAGAACAGCTCTACCGACAGCAGGACAATCTTATCGATGACTGGGCGTATAGGATAACGCTTGGTTATAAGTACATAAACAGCATCAAACAGTGCAAATGCTGCAACGGTCATTAAGATTGCGCTCAGTGAGTTTACATAAGGATATGTTTGCGTCAATGGAGAGCTGGTTGCAATCTGTCGTATCGCATCATCCCTCGCCCAATCAGCATGAAGTTTAGCAAGGCCGGCAATACTTAAGACGATCATAAGCGCCGCGAAAAATGCTGTGCGCCACATTGTACCTAAAAGACTAAGAGCTAGTGTTGATTCTGCTAATCCGGAAGTAGTTGGTTTTTTCGTTAGTTTTTTCTTTTTTTGTGCCATAGGCATAGTATAAAACCCACCTTAATACTTAAGCAAGCTCGTCGAGTTGTTTATTACGACGAACATATCGAGGCGCATTGGCAAATGGTGTCCTAAGCCAGGTGTCTATGATGTCTTGCCACTGCTTGTCATCCTCCTGATCAAGAATGCGCGACGGCAGGCATAGGACATTACTATCATTATCGTTTCGCGTCATCTTTGCCTCATAAGCATCCCAAATAACAGCAGCGCGAATACCGCGGATACGGTTCGCAGCCATGCTCATTCCCTGCCCGCCACCGCACAGGAGAATTGCGCGAGTGTCATCTTCTTCACTACCTAAAATTTTAACGGCAGCTTTAAATGCAAATTCAGGAAAGTCATCATTAGGGTCCAGTACTTCATCGCCGACATCCTCGACGTTGTAGTCCCGCTTACTAAGGTAGGCAAATATTTTTTCTTTCAGATGAAAGCCATTATGATCAGAGCCGAGATAAATTTTCATACTCTCAAGTATAAGCGTTATCATCTTTTAGACAAACAAAAAACGCCTTATGGCGCATATATACATCATTTATTTAAGAGAGGTTGGTGACGGAGCGAGTTATGATACTCACTCCGTCACCTCTCGTGTTCACTCGCTCACTGGTCGGCGAGCTTCAGCTCGTGCGCAAGGCGCTCGGCCATCTCGGTCACGCGGGCCAACAGGACGCAGCCCAGTGCCTCCCTAAACGGGTACCCGCCGTCATTGCGAGGACTGACGTTGCAGTAGGCCAGAACGATCTTTGCCTCCGTCAGCGAACGCGTCCTGAGTGCCTTGGCAGCTCGCAGCCGGATCACACCGGACTGCTCATCAGTTGATTCTCCCGTGAACCACTGCAGGACTGGGTCGACGTAGTGGCGAGCCACCATGTCATTCCAATCATCCGGAATACTCAGCGTGATTCTCAGGCTGTCGTACGTGAGACGCGTCTCCTTCACCTCGTACCGGTTGGAGGGCGCGATGAAGGGGAACAGGTCCTGACGGAAGATCACACTGTCGTCGCGGGCAACCGCCACCAGCTGATTGAACCAGACTGTGGCCAGTTGTGACAACCGTGAACGCCACTGCTCAATCTGCTCTTCGTCCAACTCCTGCTTGAGGACCTGGCCGTTGCCCTTGAGGACAAAGTGCACGAGATTGAACAGCGCAACACGGACCTCGCGATCATCGCGGGCGTGCTCGACGGCACGTCGCAAATTGGCGAGCCACTTGTGAAGATCCACTCTGACACGCGCATCAGCACGTGCAGCACGAGCCTTCGTGAAGCGCTCACCCAGTTCCTTGCTCAGGTTCAGGCGCTGCCATTCGTGGTCATCCATGGGTAGGGCGGCCTTATCCTCGTCGGATTCGGCGGCCTCCATTCGCTCCACCCACTCCTGGATGAGAGCGACGGTCTGGTTGTACTCGGTACGCCGCTCTGCAGCAGCTTCGCGCTCTCGACGGCGAATCTTGCTCGCCCTGACGATGAGTAGCGACACAGTCGCAAGAAGAAGTATGACTACTCCTCCGATGATGAGGTCCATCTTATTCCTTCCGAGCTAGTCGGGTGAACACGATGCGATTACTGTATAATATTTACATAGCAAAAGCAAATTTATATCAACTTCTAAGTGCTTTGCCAGTATCTGCGACCAACTCAACCAGACGGTTACTATAACCCCATTCATTGTCGTACCATGCAACAACCTTCAAGAGGTTACCAGCAACAACAGCCGTTAGCGATAGATCGATAATACAGCTGTGTGAGTTACCCTTGAAGTCACTACTAACAAGCTGCTCCTCAGTAACGTCTAGAATTCCCTGATAAAATGGTTCTTTCGCAGCTTTTTTGAATACTTCATTTACTTCTTCTACCGTAACATCGCGCTTTGTCAAAACCGTTATATCACTAAGGCTCACAACTGGGGTTGGGACACGTACGCTTAAGCCACCAAAGACACCCTGAATAGCAGGCAGTGCCTGGCCCGCAGCGATACTAGCTCCGGTTGTTGTTGGAACAATGTTTTCTGCTGCCGCACGAGCCTCGCGAAGATCTTTAGCTGGTGCATCCTGCAGACGTTGACTGGCAGTATAACTATGCACTGTCGTCATCATCGCTTTTTCGATACCAAAATTGCCCTCTATTACACCCATAACCGGTGTAATACAGTTAGTCGTACAGGACGCATTGCTAAGAATATCTGAAGAATCCTGAAGCTTGTCCTCGTTTACCCCTAGAACAATAGTAGTTGCACCCTCGCCTTTGGCCGGCGCGCTAATGATTACTTTTTTAGCACCTGCCGGATCAATATGTGCTCGTGCTTTTGCAGGGTCAACAAAGAAACCAGTACTTTCGATGACAACATCGATGTCATGAGCACCCCATGGTAGTGCCGCAGGATCTTGTTCAGCGAGCACCTTGATATGCTTACCGTTGACTAGAATGCCGGTCTCATCATGTCCAACTTCGTGCTGATAGATGCCGTAGCTAGAATCATATTTAAGAAGATGGGCTAGTGTTCTTGTGTCTGTTAGATCATTGATCGCTACGACTTCAATATCGCTTCGTTCAAATGCTATTTTAAATGCATTTCGTCCAATACGACCAAACCCGTTAATTGCCACCTTCGTCTTCATTCTGTACCCCGCTCCTTAAAGCTTATGCTCTTTAGCACTATTCTATAAAGTTGTCGCCCTAATGGCAATTCTTTTGAACTATACTATAGATATGCGAAAGCAAGATCTGCTACGAAACGCTAAGGACTATTACGACGAGCCCGCGCTGCTGGAGCTTGAACATGCAATTGATTTTGCTACTCAGAAGCATACTGGACAGAAGCGTCGCAGCGGCGAAAACTATATTATTCATCCTTTGCAAGTAGCTGACATCCTTATCGATTGGGGTATGGATATCGATACAGTCATCGCGGGCGTCCTACATGATACCGTCGAAGACACAGAAGCAACTCTTACCGAGATTGAATCTCTCTTTGGCCGCGACGTCGCATTCCTAGTCGATGGCGTTACAAAAGTATCACAGGCGAGGGCTGGTATGCGCGATATCAGCAGCTACTTGCCACAGACGAAAGATAACTTGAGCAAACTGCTCATTGCAGTGGGTCAAGACATTCGCGTTGTCATCATTAAGCTGGCTGATCGTTTGCATAATCTTCAAACGCTCTCCTTTATGCCCAAGGATAAACAGCTCAAGATTGCCCGAGAATCACTGGAAGTTTTTGCTCCGCTCGCTGATCGCTTAGGTATGGGTCGTGTCAGAATGCAGATCGAAGAGTTAGCCTTTAGCTACATTGATCCAAAAGAGTTCAACTGCCTCCGTAAAGCCCTAAAGGATCGTCTAGGAAAATCCCACCGAAAATTATCAAAGGTACGAAAAGAAGTAATGATGATACTTGAACACGAGGGCATTCAGTTTGAAATGGATGGCCGCGTAAAGAGTATCTATAGCCTTCATAAGAAACTACGGAAGGTCGACAATAATATTGATGATATTTATGACCTTATCGCTCTGCGAATAATTGTAAGCGATAAAGAGAGCTGTTACCGCGTTCTTGGTATCCTACATACTCTCTACCAACCGATGATTAACCGGATTAAAGACTACATTGCCGTGCCAAAGCCAAACGGCTATCAAAGCCTGCACACTACTGTCATTACCCCGAGTGAACAGATAGTGGAATTCCAAATTAGA
>PJQJ01000005.1:101637-101919 GCA_002861585.1 Candidatus Saccharimonadota bacterium
GCTCATGCCTTTCGCGTGAACGGGAAGATAGTCCCTTTTAACAAACCTCTGGCTAATGGCGATGTCGTCGAGGTTATCACGAAACGTTCAGTGCGCCCAAAGCTTGATTGGCTGGACCTCATGAGAACATCCCATGCCCGCACAAAGGCAAAGGCACAACTAAAAAAGAGCTCTTAGGTAGGGCTCTTTTTTAACTATACGCTCAAGGCCGCCGCTGGTGATAACCTATTGTTGATCAGATATTCGAGGACATGTTTTTCAAGTGGATGATCAAAAAAATTA
>PJQJ01000006.1:0-2531 GCA_002861585.1 Candidatus Saccharimonadota bacterium
AGTCTGCATTTTAACCGCGGGCGCGCTCAATAGAGTCCAGAATTATCTGGCGAGCCTCGCTGGCATCTCCCCAGCCGTTAAAGCTTACCTCGGCACCAGCCCAGTCATTCTTCCAGTCCTTGTAGTGCATGTAGTAGTGTTCAACAATTTTAGTAAAGTCAGGACCGAGATCACTTAAATCATTAATGTGCTTCTTAGTAAGATCGTCCTCAGCAACACAGATAAGTTTTTCATCGCCTTCTCCAGCATCAACCATACGCAAAACACCAATAGGTCGAGCTGGTACGACCGCACCGTGGACAACAGATTCATCAATCACTAAAAGAGCATCAAGTGGATCGCCGTCCTCACAGAGAGTGTCAGGAACATATCCATAATCAGCCGGATAGCCCATTGTTACTGGTGTAACACGGTCTAAAAATAAGAGACCTGTCTTCTTGTCTAGCTCGTACTTATTGCGTTGGCCACGCTGAATCTCAATAACAACGTTAATTACGTCTGGGGCTTTTTCGCCGTAAGATAGTTCTGCCATATACGTTTTCCTCTGTTAATTCCTTTCTAGTGTAGCATACGCTAATTGTTGATCTCTGTTACACTAGAGATATGTTAATTATAGGACACCGAGGTGCCGCTGGTATGAAACCAGAAAACACCTTGGAAAGCTTACGTGCCTCATTTGAGGCCGATGTCGACATTATTGAGATAGATGTTCGCTTGACGAAAGATAAAATCCCAGTGCTTGTTCATGATATGCACCTTTGGCGAACACATCGTTTACCATATCTTGTAAATCGTCTTAATTATGACGAGCTCATTCGCCGAACCTCTAACTCTATTAACCCTGTTACTGCGCTTGATGCAGTTTTAGAGGAATTCAGCGGTCAAGTACTGCTAAATCTAGAGCTAAAGGATCATGGTTCAGCAAAAAAGATTCTACCTACCATAAAAAAATATATCAAGACACCGAAGGATTGGGATATATTCCTTTTTTCGTCTGTTTACGTTAAGGAACTTCAGGTTATCCGTAATGAATCGAAACATGCGCAATTAGCCCTGATTCATTGGTTTAACCCACTTCGATTTTTACAGGCTCACCGTCAACTTGATCTATCCGGTGTCGGCTTTCATCGCTTGCATGTTAATTCATTTGTTATCGCAACTGCCAAAAAGATGAACCTCTTTACCTATGCCTTTACCGTCAACAGGCCCAAAGCGGCTCAGCGTTTAGAAGAGATGGGAATTGACGGCATCGTAACCGATCTTCCTCATTCCATGCGACTCTTTTTTACGAAGAAATCGTAGCTCCTGCTAAATCTACCCTTTACGATAAGGCGATATCTTCGATACGTATAATACATATTTCGATGATTGCATCTATGCTCAGTGCAGATGTTTTTCAAAGTAAACTAGCTGTATCTGTCCAGTTAGTTAATCTTCTTTTCGGAGATAATACCCATTGTCTCAATGTATCCATTAAGAATTTCTCGATCGATATCAGCTAACCACAGTCGTAGTGCTACCCTATTATGAGCTTCAATGTCCCCTGCCATGACACTTCCCTTGTCAGTAGCGACAACTATTCTTCGTCGACGATCATGCAAGTCTTTATCACTTCGCACTAACCCCATTTGCGCGACACGATCAACCATATTTGTGACCATTGGTAGACCAACATCAATAGTTTTGCTGATTTCTGATGGCGTCATGCCTTCGGGCATCGATGCATTAACCAGACCTAAAAGTACCCATTCCATCATCGTTAGATCATAGGGTTTCAGTTGCTCCACCATAAAGTCACGCAGATTTCGGTATGCTCGGGACTGTAGGACGCAGGCTTCAAATGTGGTCAGCGAACTTGTATTCATCTTTA
The DNA here is from genome assembly GCA_002861585.1 of Candidatus Saccharimonadota bacterium. GTDB lineage: Bacteria > Patescibacteriota > Saccharimonadia > Saccharimonadales > Saccharimonadaceae. The sequence goes on from PJQJ01000006.1 coordinate 1,871, forward strand.
GCCTAGATTGCACTAAAAGAAGCGTTTTGTAAAGGCCAACTTACGCTGAATGTAACTTACCTTCAAGAAATTCTCGAATTTTTAGCGCAGCTGTCGCACCTTCACCTACTGCACTTGCAATCTGCATTGTTGCACCGCTACGGACATCGCCTGCGGCAAAGACACCAGTAACAGAGGTCATCAAATTGTGGTCAGTCTTAATGAGGCCATAATCGTCGAGCGTGACAAATTCCTTAACGAATGCAGTGTTTGGATCAAGCCCGATAAAGACAAAAACTCCGTCAGTTGCAAATTCTGTCTTTATTCCGCCTTGGGTACCGATGACCTTCACAACCTGGTTTCCCTCTCCGACAATTTCGTCCGTCGTCGTGCCGAGGTGAACGGTTATTTTATCGGCATGTTTTGCAAGCTCATGCTGAAGAATCTCTGAGGCACGAATTTCTGATCGCACCAAAAGATCGATATGCGAAGCAAAACGAGTCAAAAAGATAGCTTCTTGGATAGCAGAATTTCCACCACCGACAACAACTAATTTTTTATCACGATAAAATGCACCATCACAAGTGGCGCAGTAGTGCACTCCACGGCCGTAAAACTCCATTTCGCCAGGAATACCTAACTTCTTATAGTCGCTACCTGTAGCAATCAGGACTGCTTTGGC
>PJQJ01000006.1:2809-8611 GCA_002861585.1 Candidatus Saccharimonadota bacterium
CAATTGTTACCACATCATGTACTTCTACGGTCACCTCATCATCTTGGGCCGCAACAACAGTATCAACAGGGGCAGTGTATTTATCGCTTTGTTTATTCACATTAGTTCCTTAGGCATTAAGGGCAGCTGCAAGCTCACCTGGCTTCCAGCCAACAGTAATGTTTTGCTGATTTGTCGTATCATCAGTAACCACAGTGACTGGCACTGTCATGCCACCACTAAGCTCGATTACCATCTGACGGAGTTCAGGTTGCTCGTCTAAGTTCACCTCACTGTATGCTTGACCCTTTGTGGCCAACCACTTCTTTACCATAACGCAGTATGCGCAGGTATTAGTTGTGTAGATGGTTACTTGCTTAGACATGTTAAACCCTTAATTTCTATTAATAGCTTTTGCTTCATTATATATAGCGTAAGCATAATACTGCAATACGCTATATGTTGTTATTTATTACTGGACTTTTATAAGCTCAATTGAGAAGTAGAGTGGTTCGTTTGGTCCGATAGTTCCACCGGCACCAGCTTCACCATACGCTTTGTCAGATGGAATGTAGAGACGACGAGTACCACCCTCTTTCATACCAATCATACCCTCTTTCCAGCCTTCTATAACTGCATCAAGGGTAAAGGCAATCGGCTCACCGCGATCATAAGAATTATCAAAGACAGTACCATCCGCGGTGTTACCGAGGTAATGAACGGTGACGCAAGCACTAGGACTGGTTACTTCCTTACCTGTTCCGACTGTAACGTCCTCGCTTCTGAGTTCTGTTATGCTGCCCTTATCAAACGTTTGTGGTTCTGGTTTTGTAAACACTCTACCCTCCTCTGGTTTTGCTGCTTGGCAGCTTTGTTGTTTTGCTAATTGCTCTTGCGCCTGTTGCTGTGCACGGTTTTGATTGCTATTTTGCAAGATAACCATGAAGTAGGCACCGATTGTTCCGACAAGCATGACGAACGCAATAAAGCCGATTACAATACGCTGGCCAGTTTTATTCATTCCTTACCCCTCTTACTCTAGTTTGTATCGTAGCTAGTGATTAATTATACCTGCTTAGGAAGCTATTTCGAAAGATTTTAGTTTCTTTTTGGCATCTTCCGAGGTACCCATCTGTAGTTGTAGTAGCTGTGCATAGATGCCATTTGTAGTTGCTAGCTTGGCCGGTGAACCAATCTCATCAATTGTGCCGCGCTTTAGTGTAACAATAGTATCGACATGCGCGATCGTGCTAAGACGGTGGGCGATAATAAGCGTTGTCCGCCCTTGCATGAGACGGTCCAGCGCCTCTTGCACCTGTTGTTCGGCACGGCTATCAAGACTACTCGTTGCTTCATCCAGGATAAGAATTGGAGCGTCTTTTAGGATAGCACGAGCAATAGCCAGTCGCTGCTTTTGGCCGCCTGATAGTTTCAGTCCTCGCTCGCCAATCTGAGAATCGTACCCCTTTTCCAGACGTGATATAAAATCATGAGCATTCGCCGCTTTAGCTGCTGCAATAACATCCCTCTCAGATGCATGTGGTCTGGCATAGGCTATATTTTCGCGTATTGTACCGCTAAAGAGTGCAGGGTCCTGAAATACGACTGCAATGTTTTGTCGGAGGCTGTGCTGCCGAACAGATTGAATATTAATCCCGTCGATAGAGATCGTGCCACTGCTTGGCTCATACATTCGAAGCAGCAGATTGGTTAGCGTCGTCTTGCCCTCTCCGCTCTCGCCTACCAATGCAAGTTTTTCACCAGGCTTTATTGTAAAGGAAATTCCATGCAGTACGGGGTCACCCTCGGAGTACGCAAAGTCGACACTATCGTACGTTATCTCACCTCTGCTTACGGTCAACGCAGGTGCATGAGACTTATCAGAGATTGCAGGTTTTAGTTCCATGACTGCAAAATAATCTTTACATCCAGCGATAGCGCGCTGTGTATTGTCGACGATAAAGCTCATGCTAAATATTGGTAGGCGCATCATATTCACTAACTGTACAAGCAAGAACATCTCACCAATACTAAATCTTCGAGCAAGTGTCTGCCAAAAGATAAACCCAAAGATAAAGAAGAAGATTATATTTAAGACCAGCCGTCGCAGAATATCCATATCGTGCCACTGCTTTGATTGCTTATAGGTAATATCGACAGTCCTTTGGTAACGGCGTTCAAAATGCTTTAGTTCAAGCGTTTCTTGGATGAAACTCTTAACTACCTTGATCTGTGCAATCACCTCAGCAAAACGTCCGCTAGCGATATCGACATTATGGTTCTTTTGATCCTGATACGCCTGCCATTTTTTACTCGTCAGCGCAGTGAGCCACAAGAACAGCGGATAGACAATAAAGAGTAGCAGCGCGATCTCCCAACTGTAGAACAGTACAATTCCCAGGGTTAGTATGATCATGAGGATCATCTGGAAAAAGTTATTGGCAAACATATTCATGAAGTTTGTTACTTCAAAGATCGTACGATTCAGGCGGTTAATAATAGTGCCCGTTAGTTCTTTATCGAAGTAACTCTGCGGCAGACTTAGCAAGTGGTGGTAGTATCGCTCTGATAGCTGCTTCTTTAGGCGGGCTGACATAACGTCACCATAGTAACCGCCCCAGTTTGTAAAGAGCGTATTGGCAACATCAGCAGCTAGCAACGCCAGGGCTAGTAGCAGACCAAGCTGATAATCAGCTGGCTGGCCCTGAACGACATTAACCATTAGATCGGTGGCTGCCTTGATGATAAACGGAATCGCCAGCGAAGTAAGCGCCATCAACGTCGAAAAGATTGTTATTGCTACGTAGTACGGCCATAAGTTACGGGCGTAATGAAGGGTTCGATAAAGTGCATACATAGGTAGTATCTTCCTAGGCGTCCTATAGACGCTCAGCTCCTAAACTCTCTCCTGCTGCATTGGCAATATCGGTAACAACCCTATTCGCCTCGTCGGTGGTTATGGTGTCGGTATGCTTGTTTAGGAAAATTCTAAAGGTTATGTTCTTAAAGCCATCTTCAGGTGACTTCTGATAGATATCGATAGGCATCAATAACGTCTCGTACGGCTTTGCTTGCAGCTCTGCAGCAATAACCGCAGCAACGGCACTATAGAGCGTTGCCGCAGGAACGCGAAGGGTCACATCTTGGGTCGTACCAGGATAACGGCTGAGCGGGAGATATGATGAACCCTTTGATCTACCGTTAAAGAGCTGCGGCAGGCGTAGTTCAAATGCTGCGCTCCAAGCAGGAAGCTTAAAAGCGGCTGCTGTACTCCCTTTCAATTCACCAATGACGCCTGCAATATCACCTTGCTGTGTTAGGACAAGCGCGCTGCGCTTTGACTCGAATGGCGCAACCAGATGCTGCAACCGCCTATCAGCATCGGTAATATCAGTTAGTGGCTGCAGTGTATACGGAATATGTACCTTTCGAAGCAGATCATCTAAAAAGGCCTTTGCCTGATAAAACGGTGCACCAGCAAAGTTGGCTTTAGCTGTTTTATCGGCTGCTGCAACTACGAAAGCCAGGCGCTCTTCCTCGCGGGGCAGATCAAAATCATCAGCGACGGTGTCGCCTTTTATATGAACCTTGTTAATCTCAAATAGAGCAAAAGAATCAAAACCAAGCCGCAGGTTTGGATAGACCTTATCAAGCAGACTCGGAAGAATGCTGGTCCTATAAAACTGAAGATCAGGGCTTAGCGCATTGACAACTCTAAAAGCATCGTCCTTGTTCTGCAATGCCGCATCAAGAATTCTGCCCGGCACAAAGGAGTATGTTAAGAGTTCATTTGCGCCTGCAGTTGCCAGACGTGCTCGGGCAGTATCGGTAAATTGTTTAAATTCTGATGGCGCATGAGCAACATAGGGCCTAAGTGGCAGCGTAGGGATGATTGTATCAAAGCCATTTAATCGGCCAACTTCTTCAGCAATATCTTCAATCTCGTGAATATCTGTACGCCAGTACGGTTGGACAACTACTAGGGTCTGGTCGTCCTGCTCTACCGTGAATTCAACCCGTCGCAGCGTTTGTGTAATATCTGCGTCGCTGATATCAGATCCAAGAATAGCCCTAATGCGACTAGGCTGCAGCGTTATCTCTCTAGTTTCAGATTGGAGTGGGTATACATCGGCAACCTCGCTCGCACGCATACCGCCGGTCACATCACAGAGCATTCGGACAGCACTTGCAAGCACCGGCGCAGTCTGGGCGGCAGGCTGGCCTTTTGTAAAACGAGTCACTGCATCGCTAAAGATGCCATGACGCATTGCTGTCGTTCGCAGATTAAATAGGTTAAATGTTGCTGATTCTAGCAGAATGTTCTTCGTCTCAGTTGTGACTTCGCTCTCGGCTCCACCCATTGCGCCAGCGAGGCCGACCGGTGTATCACCAGCACAGATAAGGATATCGCCCTCAGCAAGCTTGATAGTTCGTCCATCAAGCAGTGTTAGTGTCTCACCTGCTCGAGCAGAACGAACTCGGATAGTCGCCGCGTTACCACCACCTTGCAAGCGCAAAAATGCATCATAATCAAATGCGTGCAGCGGATGACCAGTCGTTACCATTAAGTAGTTCGTTACATCAACAACTGCACTGATTGGTCGTATGCCGATTCGTTTTAGATAACTCTGAATAATAAGTGGGGACTGTTTGGCGCTATCTACCCCTTTTATAACAACGGCTTCATACCGTGGACAGAGTGATGAGTCATCGATCGTTACTTCCGGTGTACTTACCGCTACCTCAGACTTTAGCTCCGCTAAAACAGGCTTTAGAGATTTAATCCACTCCGGGCTCTTAAACTCGTTTCCAGAGATTGCAGCAACTTCGCGCGCAAAACCAATTAATCCAAAACAATCTGGTCGGTGAGTAAGAGACTTGTTTTCTATATCAAGCAGATAATCATCCAACTCGTAAGCCTTCGCAAACGATGTTCCAGGTGCAAAATTACCATCGATTTCGACAATGCCTTCATGATCATTATTAAGTGCTAGTTCTTTTCCGCTCGCTAACATGCCGTTACTAAGAACGCCGCGCAGCTCCCTCGCACCGAGGACAAAAGGCTCAGCATCGCTAGCAGTTGCCGGCACAGTTGATCCAGGTGTAATCCAGGCAACTAATAATCCTTCTCTGACATTTGGCGCACCACAAACTACTTGGACTAATCCATTGTCTAAACGATCAACACCATGAGTTATGCCACCGTCATCGAGCTCAACAACATTCAGTTTATCGGCGTTTGGATGCTTGTACACCTTTATGGCTCTACCGATAACGACGCCTTCGTACTGCTTGCCAAGATCTATGACGTCTTCAATCTCCACCAGACGTTCACCAATCAACTTCGTTAGTTGCTCTATCGGCATATCGACTGACGTGTATTTTTTTAGCCAGTTAACTGAAACTATCATGCGAATTTCCTCAAAAAGTTAAGCCTTCCCGCTTCAAAGTGGCGTAGGTCCTCAATATTATGCGCAAGCATCACTAACCGCTCAAGGCCGCCGCCCCAGGCAAAACCTCTGTACTTTGCGGGATCAATACCGGCTGTTCGTAGGACATTTGGATGGATCATCCCGCAACCAAGCATCTCGAGCCAGTCACCCTCGCCGCCGCCAAGGCTTGCTGGCTTTTCAATTGCAAACTCTAAGCCAGGTTCAACGAATGGGAAGTATGCTGGTTGTGTCTTAATCTTTAGGCGCTGACCATAGTAGATTTCAAAGAAGGTCTGGAGGGTTCCCAGCATCTGCGCCAATGACGCATCTTCACTGACAAAGACACCTTCTACTTGGTAGAACGTATGTTCATGGGTTGCATCGACATCTT
>PJQJ01000006.1:8910-22879 GCA_002861585.1 Candidatus Saccharimonadota bacterium
CGTTGCAGACTCTCTCGTGCTTCTGTAATTCTTTGGTCCATAAACATCTACTTCCGTAATTTCTTGTTTTGTCGGTTAAGGCTTTAGTACCACTAGGACAACTATCAGCAACACCAGTGCAAGGACCGCAATCAAGATACCTGCACCACGTGTTGTGTGTTGGTTGTCTAGGATTGCCGGTTCATGCTCTTGCTGAGGTGATAACTGCCGATCTTTCAACCGTTCTTTTAGGTCGGCCGCTACTTTTGTTTGTATCCGACTTCGATGCTCATCTTCTTTTAAGAATAGTGCCATGTTCCCATTCTACCAGCTTTTACTACTCATTTTCATGGCTATCTTCCTCATGAGCTGAACTTTGCTCCCCGTGCGATTCTTCGGGAATAAATTGATGAGTTTGAGATGTCATGAATGAAACTATTAGTACAGCGCTAAGCAGAATAAGCGTCTGAATGTTTGCTGCCTTTGCATTCGTCTCGGCATGAATCGTTGGAATGATATCTGATACTGCGATATAGACAAAAAAGCCAGCAGTAATTGCAAGCATAGCTGCGAGCGGCAACTCGATTGCACCGCCGATTAAATAGACGGCAACGGCAGCAACAACGGTAGCAAGCCCGCTAAGAATATTAATAATGAGAGCTGTCCTACGTTTCATACCCTTGGATAGGAGCAGGGCAAAATCACCAATCTCTTGCGGTATTTCGTGTGTTGCAACAGCGATCGTGGCAATAATACCGGTTGCAGGGTTCACTAAAAATGCAGCACCAATCGCAAGACCATCAATAAAGTTATGGATCGTATCACCAATGACAATTAATGATTTACTGCTGTTTTCTTCATTCTCGTGGGCATGATGATGGTGAAACCAGCGCAGCCCGCGTTCCAGGACAAAAAACAACAGGATACCAAATAGCATCCATATCGAGACCTGATCTGCCTCGCCCTGCTCCAGCGCCTCAGGCAATAGATCGACAAAAGCCGCTGCCAGTAACGCTCCAGCCGCAAAAGGCACCGCTAAACGTTGCATCACTTCAGCCCTCTTACCGCCCAATAACAAAAAGAGAGCTCCAACGAGCGAGAGCAAACTTCCAATAAGCGCAACAAGCGCCACTAAGAGTATATCCATTATGTCTTCCTTCTAATTTCTACTATTCTAACACCTTCAGCTGTCGAGCAAGCGTGCTATACTTCTTCTATAACAATTATGGAGGAACCATGGCCAAGAAACCAGCCAAAAAACCGACAGCAGCCGGCACGACGAGCACGAAAGTCAAGACAACTCGTATCACCGCTGCTCCTGCAGGATACAAACGATATTTTCAAGGTCGTGACTACTCAACCCTACCGTATGGGGCAATTATAGCGGAGCTTCTGGGTACCTTTACTCTTGCTATCGTCTTCTTAAACTTACAGGGCCAGCCTATCTCAGTACTCTTTGCGTACATTGCACTAGTACTGATCTTTGCTCCTCTATCAGGTTCTCACTTCAACCCTGCACTAACGGTTGGACTATGGGTTGCGCGTCGTATGAGTGGTCTTCGAACCATTGGTTACGTACTAGCCCAGGTAACTGGTGCTATGCTGGCACTCATCGTTGCAAGTAACTTCATTCCTGAGGCTGTTAACCAGTTAACTGGTGCACCTGAACAGGGTAAGCTCTACGCAGCGCAAGAACTGCCAGAGAGAACTCCTGACCTATGGCGCGTATTAACAATCGAAGCAATCGGTATGTTTATCTACGCGTTTGGTTTTGCTCGAGCCAAGATGTCGCCAATTAGCAACATGGCAAAGGGTTACACTATCGCTGGTGCCTTCTTGCTAGGACAGGTTATTATCCAGGGAAGCCAAATCCTCAACCCGTCACTAGCACTTGCCCTTCAGGCAATCAAGGTTGAGCCATGGCCACTTGCGATCTACGTACTCACACCGCTTGTGTCTTCAATAGCTGCTATGGCGCTTTACCGCTTCTTACAAAAAGAACAGGCTGCGAAAGCAAACAACGCTACTACTGTATAAGGTATCTACCTTACCAAAAGGAGAACCGCTCTACCAAAGAGCGGTTCTTTTTATTCGTCTCCTTGTGGTTTATCAAGTAACAGCGGTTCTACTACGGGCGTTGTATCTGCTATTTTGACGATGTCTTTATCGATCTTTTTGAGCTCTTTATGCGCACGGTTATAATGATTGACAGTTGTGCCAAGTGTAGCGCCAAGTTTTTGCATATACCCTTCATACACTTGAATATGACGGCCGAGCTGTCCAACACGAATCTGAATGTCTTTTGCTTGTTCTTCTATCTGCAAACTTCTGAGGCCTTGCAATACAGTCTGTAAGTAGGCCATAAAGGACGTTGGACTAACAATGATGACTCGCTTCTCACGAAAGGCATACTCTATGAGATCACGCGAACTCGTATTTGATGCTCCGACCTTGTTGATAAGCAGATCATAGTAGATTGCCTCACTAGGGATAAACATAAAAGCAAAGTCCATCGTTCCTTCTGATGGCCGGATATATTTTGCCGTCTCATCAATACGATTTTTAAGGTCCGTCTTGAACTGGCGTATAATTACCTCTCGCCTTGCTTTATCGTTCTCTTCAATAAGACGGTTATAATTTTCCAGACTAAACTTACTGTCGATTGGCAGTATTTTATCCTTCTCAAGAGTGATAATGGCGTCAACGATCTCTCCGTCTGCAAACTTATACTGCAGAGCAAAACGTTCAGGCGGAAGGACGTTTTCTAGTACCGATTGGAGGTAGTATTCACCGAGTACTCCACGCTGCTTAGGATTCTGCAGTACATTTTGCAGTGTCTTTAGGTCATCGGCCACATCAACAACTCGCTTATTTGTTTCGTCTAGTTTTGTTAGTCGCTGCGTAACATCACTGATCAATCGTGCACTCTCTGAAAACTGACGCTGCATTGTGCTGCTTAGTAATGCCTGATTGCGATCCATGCGGTCATTTAAGTTGTTCTGCAAGCCTTCCTTAAGATCACTAATACCTCGTGTTAGATCAGAAATATCTTGTTTAATGAGCTGAGCTGCACTATCTTTTCGCAGGTCATTCATTCGCTGATTAAGAATAAAGACAGTCGCTATAAAGCCGATAACGACAACGACCAATATAATACTAAGAATAAGGATAATCATGCTCTCTAGTATACGCTAGAGTGCCAGTAGGACTCGAAGAAGGACGATAACAAGTACGAATACAATAACAGCGGCCAAAAAGTTTCGTAGTCGAAGAATCCAGAAGAACACCCCGTAAGCCAAAGCAAAGAGACCAATAACCCATGCTGCATATTCGAACCATCCAAGAGGACCGATGTAACTCTGCAAGCCCCATAGGACTGCCGCTGCACCTAACGAAACAAGCAGTGGTCGGTAGACACCAATTTTAGCTAGTACCGCAACCGCTACCATACTGACAATAATGAGAGCAGAGTTATAAGCAATTGACCCACCGTTGGCACAGACGGCAAAAGAATCAGCCGAACGGCAAAAAAGCGGTACGATAAGAAATCGCGAGATCAAAAATGTCAGTAAACCAACAAATAGTCCAACGGCTGCACCAATAATTACTGCTTGGAGAGTTTCTCGGGCAGTAGTATCAATAGTTAATGGTGTTTTCGCTGGCGTTTCTGCAGTCTCTGGCATAATTTCTCCTTGTTTTGCCTATTGTAAATCTTTTGTGCTTTTTTTGCAAGTTTTAGTAATAGTATAGTTTATGGACGCTGCAACCGCCAACCGTACCACAAAGCGACACCAATGTAGGCTGCAATAACACCGCCAATGACATCAATAGGTGCATGTACCAGTGCAATAACCCTACCAATACAGACAAGAACGCTTAAACCCAGAAGAATAAGGCCTACTGCACTCCTCCTGGTAGCCGCATAAATGATAAAAGTTATAGTCATGACAAAGAGTGCGTGATCAGATGGAAATCCCGGGTTATCTAAAAAAGAGGCTTTTGGTTCAACACCAAGGGCAATAAATGGTCGTTCAGCCGACTCGTAAAGGAGACTCAACACCTTTGCTACTAAGAAAGCTGTAAGACCTGCCACATAAGCACGTACATAACGCTGATAAGCGTTCTCCTTTACCGTTAGTAAAAAGGTACCAGCGCCAAGCACGAAAACCAGAACGACTAATCCGTCGGCGATGAGACGAATCAAAAGGTCCATCTTAGCTCTTTTTTAATTGAGCTTTATTTGCAGCGACAGACGCAAGGATTGAAGAACCGATAAGAATAATTCCAGCGATACCGGCAATCAGTTCCGGGATGTGCACAAAAAGGCTCGCAAGCAGCACCGTGGCTAAGACGCCGATCGTATAGTGTGCACCGTGTTCAAGAAATCGATAGGAACGAAGTATCTTTCGGCGCACCATAAAGACGGTTAAAGAACGTACCCATACTGCCCCAACACCTAATCCCGCTGCAATAAGGATGACTGAGTTAGTAACGGCAAATGCACCAATAACTCCGTCGAACGAAAAGCTTGCATCAAGCACTTCAAGATACATAAAGCCGATAAAACCTGCCATGCCCGTCTTTGCAGCCCCTTTCGTTATATCCTGAGTCTTACCGAAAAACGCCGCTAAGCCATGTATCAGAAGATAGAGGGCGAATCCGACAAACCCAGCAACAAAGGTCTCTTGTTTATGAGTGTTAAATGGCAGCGCTGAAATAACCAACAGTACTACTGCGGCAACTGGTATATACGTCCATGGTTTTGCTATGCGTTGTAACGGCCCTTCTATTCGCTCTAACCATAGGACTTTCCGCTTTGGATCGAGGAAAAAGTGAAAGAAAAGCATCACTAAAAACATACCGCCAAAAGCCGCGATGCTAACATGTGCTTTTTCAAGTGCTTCGGCATACTCATCCGGTCGTTCAAGCGCTAATTGCAAAACACTCTGCCAAGGGATAGCAGCTGTTATCGCAACAATGGCAATAGGAAATACAATACGCATACCAAAGATGGCAATTGCGATACCAATGGTTAAGAATATCTTTTGCCAAAAGGGTGATAGTGTTGCGAGCACTTTGGCGTTGATAATAGCATTCTCAAAACTAAACGTAATCTCAATAACAATCAGGACCAGGGCGATAAAAGCCGCTGCAGGGCCTAAGCCAATAAGAATCGCGAGCATCGTAGCAACTGTCACAAAAGTTGATATAAAGAAAATTCGGAACGGCGAATGGCTATGTAAAAGTTTATCAATCACGAATTACATTGTATCAATTCGATGCCGAGCTTAGAACCCAAAAGTTATGCTTATTCCGCCTCTTATGAGACTACTCTTTCATAAGCTGCGCAAATTTCTGTCGAAAATGCACTATTTTCGGTTCTATTACCACCTGACAGTACCCACGCTCTGGATTATTAGCAAAATAGTTCTGGTGAACATCCTCTGCTTTATAAAACACATCTAGCTGTTGTATCTCTGTAACGATCGTTCCATTCCATAGTTTCGCCGCGTTCGCTTTAGATTCCTCCGCTCTCTCGCGCTGCTCTTCATCAACATAAAGAATAATAGAACGATACTGAGGTCCCTCATCAGCACCCTGTTTATTTAGCGATGTAGGATCATGAATAGACCAAAAGATATCTAGAATATCATGTTCGCTGATTATATCGAGGTCGAACATTACCTTTACAACCTCAGCGTGACCAGTCTGTCCAGTGCAGACAAGATCATAAGTAGGATTAGGGATAACTCCGCCGGCATAGCCGCATATTGAATCTTCGACCCCTTTGACATTGCGATAGACTGCATCGAGACACCAAAAACAACCACCACCTAAAATAATTGAGCTACTTGCCATAGATTAATCCTTTACCTCAACTCCCCGCCAAAAAGCGACATAATTACTAAAATCTTGTTTCACACTGGAGATGGCTGATTCTTTTGGTTCCGGGTAGTACCAGGCTGCATCACCATTAATCTCATTATCGACTTTGATGCTGTAGTAATGAGCCTCTCCCTTCCAGGGACAGATTGTTGTCGTGCCGCTATCCATCAATAAGTCACGACGTACCGCACCTTGCGGAAAGTACCAGTTTTGTTCGATATAAATTAGTTGGTCCTTCGGTGCTTCTGCAATCACTTCACCCTGCCATATTGCTCTCATATAACCCCCTTAGTAATTTTCACTTTCACGCCAGATACCATCGGCATCCTTCTCATACCCCTTCTTCACAGCACTCCAAGCAACCTTGTGAGCAACTTCTTCTCGGCTCTCGTTGCCTCGTCGCTTTGACTTATCCTCATACTCTTCCCATGCGCTATTAAATGCCTCTTTATATATCTCTAGGGCATGGGGAGGTAGGTTGTCTTTTACAGAATCAGGTAGTTCTTCAGTCGATCCATATGGCATAGCATTAGTCCGTTTATATGCCTAGTATACGCTCTATAGTCGAGCAATTGTGTAATCAAGATTACACTTCGGGACTATCTTGTAAATTGAGCACATCGAGAGTGCTATACTACTGTAGTGAAAGCAATTATTAGATTTTTTCGTCAGCGGCTGAATCGCGCTCACACCCTCCATGTCGTCGATCACGGTGGTGATGGACCGGTTGTTATTATGCTGCATGGTATTGCATCATCATCCGCCAACTGGGATCATTTAATCCCCCTCTTAAAGAGTGATTATCGCTGCATTAGCATAGATCTGCTTGGATTTGGACAATCACCAAAACCCGAACACTCTGATTACACCGTTGAGCAGCACATTCAGAGTATTCATAGGACAATTGATGCGATTGGCCTTCGTGCTCCGTTTACTCTTATTGGTCACTCCCTCGGTAGTCTGCTTGCAACTCGATATGCGCGTATGCATCCAAAGCGTATTAATCATTTAATTATCCTCAGTCCACCCGTCTATCTTAATCCGACACATATTACCGATAAGGGCGCTCGACGTAAAACGTCCGCTTACTTGGCGGCATATCGTTATATTCGTACCCACGAGAAGTTTTCGATGACAACAGCACTGCGGCTTACTAAAATTCTCCCCTTTCCTAGTGCGCTTGTTCTTACCAAGGAGACCTGGAAGCCGTTCATCAAATCACTTGAGCAGTGCATTGAAAATCAGACAATTATTGAAGATATTGCCCACGTTAGGGCGCCGATAGATATTTTTTACGGCTTATTTGATCAATTCATCGTTCAGAAGAACGTTAAACTTCTTGGTGCTCTTCGTAATGTATCAGTTCATCCGGTTGCTGTTGATCATACCGTTAGCAAACGATACGCTGCTAGTATTGCAAAAGTAATGCGCAGTTCTTAAGCAGCAATACGAACTGGTTCAATAATTCGTTTCTTAGCAACAAATTTACCGAGGTTGCGAGCAATTCGCTCCACACGTTGTTCAGAATCTATCGGGACTATATGAAGTTCTGGCGGGATAGTTTGCACAAGTTCTAGGTGGCGATCGATATTAGCACGATGCCGATCAATAGAGACTCTTAAGCCTTTTAAGCATACCTCTCGCCCATCAATCTCATTCTGCCTTGCCTGGCGAAGTCGTCGCTCGGCCATACGCTCAAGCTGAATCAACCACCGCGCGCTGACAAATAGCCCTCTGCTTATTTCATAAGCCTGGATCCGATAAGCCATCACTTCCTCACTCGGTACTGCAGGTCGTTCAGCTACCAAATGAATAAGGTTATGAAAATTACGTGGCATCATTCGCCTATTGATAGGCAAATTACAAAAGACACGTGGATTGACACGTCCAGGTTCTTCTATCGATGGGTAATCGGCATGGTAGTGGTACAGGTGGTGATCGTCAGGGAAAAGAGTGGGCCATTCATAAGAAGGATCAACCGTTGCCCTAACATCCCTTACGAGTTGCGACACAATTACAAGGCCATTTGCATCAACGGGTGTAGGAATCTTTTCTTTCGTTGGGTCAATCAGTAACGCATCGCGTGGCGGCAACCATTCTGGTTTTGGTGTCGATATGCTATCGGCCATGTAGCAACCCCTATTCATCATCCAACTAGTGTTTACATTTGCTCTTATTAAAGTACGATGACTCCCTAAAAGCAATGGATGAGTATTATTTATGACTGCGAATTCTACTACATATAATTATTATGTTTGGGCAGAAAATACGATAAAATAGTTACATTAGCAGTAACTTGAGAGGAGGTAATCTTTTGAAAAGTCCTAGATCTAACGGGCAGACTGTGAAAAGTAATGCGTGCGAGGTACGCGCTAACTAATCTCCCTTCAATCAAGGCTCAGTTTGCCTAAGTAGGCAAAACTACCTTAGCCGCTTCTTCATCTGAAGAAGCGGTTTTTGTTTTATCTGAAATAATGCTGATATCTCAATGCCAATAAAAATAGAGTGACCGTGTCGTAAGCGAGGTATGCCCTCTGCTTTTTTAGTCACTCTATTATTTATCCTTAAATCTTCAGGAGATTCCTAGCGCTTTAGCGTCGGCGAGGCTCAACAAAGGTAAATGCTTTACCCTTTGCGCCACCACGGCCTGTTCGACCAATACGGTGTACGTAATCTTCATACGTCATTGGCTGATCAAAGTTGATCACGTGACTGACATTTGGTATATCAAGTCCACGGGCGGCAACATCTGTTGCAACCAATACTTTAACATCGTTGCGCTTAAACTGATTAAGTGCGCGCTGACGTTGTGGCTGAGATTTGTCACCGTGAATGGCAGCTGATGGGAAGCCATCTTGCGTTAGCTTGTCAGCTAATCGTTGAACGCCAAACTTTGTTTGACCAAAGATGAGAACCTTATCGAACTCTTCTTCGGCTAGAAGCTTATTAAGAATATCGATTTTCTCTTCTTTGCTGCTTGCTTCAATTACATCCTGTTCAACATGCTCACTTGTTTCGCTCGTACGAACAGAAACAGTGACTGGATCGATTAACAATGTGTTAATCAGATCCTGAATTGCAGGCGTGATTGTTGCGCTAAAACAGAGTGACTGACGCTCTTTAGGAAGCAGGCCAACAATGTGACGAATATCAGGCAAGAAGCCCATATCAAGCATACGGTCGGCTTCATCAAGGACCAGAATTTCAACCTGATCAAGCTTCAGGACGCCCTTATTGCTAAGATCCTTGAGGCGACCCGGCGTACCGATCACGACGTGAGGTCGTCGGTTAAGATCACGAATTTGGTAGCCGATATTCATGCCTCCGACACAGAGTGCAGAGAACAAGCGCATACCACGGCTAAACCGACGGAATTCATCATCAATCTGAGCTGCAAGTTCGCGTGTCGGTGCCATAATAAGCACGGCTGGCATATCAGTCTTTTGACGACTTAGGTGTTCAATCATTGGCAGGACAAAGGCAGCTGTTTTACCAGTACCTGTGTTTGCAAGACCAATAACGTCTTTGCCCTCAAGAATATAAGGAATTGCCTGATCCTGAATAGCGCTTGGCTGAACGAAGTTGCGTTCTGCAATATTTGCGTGCAGAGCTTTGCTAAAAGGAAAATCAGCAAATTGATGGTTTGCGATGTAAACTACTTCTGTCTTTGGAGTGACAGCTTTGTTTACGAACTTACTTGGGTGTATGTAAGCCCCAGTGCGACCACCAGTCTTAGGTTTATTGTTAAAACTTCTTCGTGGACCGCCAAATGATGAGCGTTGACCACCAAAAGAAGGTCGCTGGGCGCCTGGGCGCCGCGAGTTATAAGAGTTATTTCTCATGGATACCTTTCGAGGTTGTAAATTGTATTCTCACTGTGGATGAACGACGAGAATCACGACACTTACACTCGATATCCATCTGTCACAAGTAAAACAATAATATCACATCAAAACTAGTTTGTCTATAAGCTAGGCATAAGTATTATTCTTGCCGCAGGAAAGCACGAATTACCGCAGCTATATCAACCGGATGCGAAAGATGCGCTAAATGAGCTGCTTTTGGCACTTCGACAATATTTGCTTCGCTGCTAAGCTTGGCCAGCTCCTCTACCCATTCATTAGGTACAAAAGGGTCTTTTCGCCCACGTATCAACAGTATAGGTACCTTCAAACGCCCTACTGTCTCCTCTGTCTTATAGGCTAGTGATGAGCGCATTGCCATATAAGATGCCTTAGGATTAGCCCGTAGATAATCTATGAGGACGCTAACGTATTTGCCGCTCTTTTTCTCAAGCGCCATATTCTGTACAAAGCGCAGAAGCTGTCTTCGTAGACTTCGCTCCCCTTTATTGACCGTTGGACCAATTAAGATTGCAGTCTCTGCTATTGGTCGTTTCGCCCTCAGGAATGCATCAAGCACAATTTGGCAACCAAAGGAATTACCAAGCAGAGCAACCGGCCGTACACGTATCTCTTCAAGAAAAGCCAGTAGTAGCTGTGCATATTGTTCAATAGAGAACAGTGAGTCACTGGTCTTACTCGATCCAAAATGCGGTAAATCCACGCTAATAACACGGTGTGTACTCTCTAGCACTTCGTTTAGAGCCCTAAAATTTCCTGATGAGAGTCCAATTCCATGCACCATTACAATGACAGGCTTCTCACCAAGTCCCCCGGTATCCCGATAATGAAGCTTGATTCCGTTAATGTAGACTAATTGCTTATCTTTCATCTGATCCTATTATGTCACGCTGTAACAGTAGTATAATAAAGCTATGAGTAGTGATCTCCTTCTTTTCTTTCTTGCAGGCGTTTTCGCCGCCAATGGAATACCGCACTTCGTTAAGGGTATCACTGGTGAGCACCATATGACCCCTTTTGGTAAACCATCGGGACCAGTGGTTAATGTTCTTTGGGGTAGCGCTAACTTTATTAGCGCATTCCTACTGCTGGCATTTCTCGTTAGGCAAGAGGTCAGTTTTACCGGAGCAACAATATGTTTTTGGGCTGGAGCGGTCGTTACCGCCCTACTGCTTGCCGTTTTCTGGGATGGTGACGATGAGGCACGAGGTCACCGTACTCGCTAGGTACCGTCTAATTCTTCTTAAGAAATGGGATTTGAGTCTTTTTTTCTAATCGATAATTGATGATTGCCCCAAGTAGAATGATGAACGCCGAGAGATTAAACCATAGAAGCATTGCTATAATTCCGGCAAAGACACCATAGCTCTCTTGGAAATTACTTAGTTTTTGCAAGTAGAACGAAAACAGCGCCGTACCAATAAGCCAGATGATTGTTGCGATTGCAGCACCCCAGCTAAGAATTTCAAATGTTGGCTGTTTACGGTTTGGACCAAATCGGTACAGGACAGCAAGCGCGATAGTAACAATTATAGCTACTAGTACCCAGCGTAGAACAGGCACAATCATAACCATAACGCTTCCAGCACCAAGAAAGTTAAGAGCGTTCGCATTCAATGCTAACAGTGCAAGAAGCGGGAAAAGCGTTATGATACCAGCAAGCATTAGAGCAATACTTATAAGGCGAGTCTTAATAAAGCCACGTGTCTCTTCGACGTTAAATGCTTTATTGAGATTTTTGATCATATTCTGCATTCCACCACTCGCAGCAAAGAGAGCGATAGAGATTGATATAATCGCGGCGATCAAACTCGCATTCTCCTGCTTGGTTAATGCCGTCAGCTGCGAAGATATAACATCGGCAATCTCAGGCGGTAAGTAACGTTCAGCAGTCGTAACGGTGTTTGTTAGCTGCTCTGGTGATACGGCTAATGAGTAGCCAGCTATAAATGCCGCAAGCGTTGGAAAGAAAGCAAACGTCCCGTAATAGGCTAGGCTTGTTGCAAGCGTCGTTAGATCCTTATCCTTGATAGCATTTTTTGTTTCAAGTAGAGCGTCCTTCCAGCGGCCAAGGGGCAACTTGGCCGGATTATTGGTCTTCATTAAGGTTGGTTTTTTCTTACTTTTCTTACCCTTTAGCATCAGTATGACTCCCAGAATCGCTGATAAAACAGCACTTACGATAAAGAATGACTTTACTTTATTCATGCTATCCACTCTATAACAGCCATTACATAGCTGCCAGTAACAATTCTTACAAAATGAAAAACCTCGCCTGTGAAGACGAGGTTTTTATTGGAAGTGCAAGACTACTGCTGCAATTCAGCGCGTGCGTCCTTCATCTTAGCTGCCCAAAAAACGAGCTGGTCAAGAAGTGCGTTTGCGTCTTCAGCCTGCTTGTCGGTAAATTGATACTCACCATTATCGTTGAGACCACCCCAAAGGTTTGGAATAAGAACTTGTTCGCGAATATCATATAGTTTAATCTCGGCGGCAATTCCTCGAAGATGCTCGACTGAACGTGCGCCACCAGCAACAGATCCGTAACTAACAAAGCTTGCTGGTTTGTAGTGCCACTCAAAGAACAGATAATCAATTGCATTCTTTAGAATTGCTGAGTAGGAGTGATTATACTCGGGAGTGACAAAAATGAAACCGTCGGCATCAGCAATCGTCTTAGCCCATTTTATAGTATGCTCGTGCTGATACAGACCATTTGCCATTGATGGCGGCATTGGTTCATCCATAAATGGCAGATTAAGTTCTGCTAGATCAACGAGCTCTACTTCAACTTCGTCTCTCTGTTCTGCTAGATCAGCAATCCACCTTGCTGGTTGGATATTAAAACGACCGGGACGACTAGAACCTGTAATAACTTTGATCTTGACCATTTAAATCCTTTAGTGTATAATTAATAGTAATTATATTAAGTATAGTAAAGAAAGTATCCTATGTCTAGTCCTATCAATCAAGAAAGCATCGATCCAGGTTGCGTTGCCGCTGCTGTTGCTGTGCTTGGTGATAAATGGACACCGCATCTTATTCGATCTCTCTCACTTTCCACTATGCGTTTTTGTCAGCTGCAAGATGCCGTTGGTGGCATCAATCCGCGAACACTCTCCGCTCGTCTCGCATCACTTGAAGAACAGGATATTGTTACTAAGGTAATCTACCCAGAGGTTCCACCGCGTACCGAATATACGCTCACCCAAAAAGGGCGCGATCTAATGCCAATCCTTACCAGTATGGCTGCTTGGGGTGAAACATATAGACCAGCCCCTTCAGGTAAAGGACTTTAGGAAAGCAGCTTAGCTGCTAATTCACTTGCCTGGCTACCCCTCGGGTAAGTAGGAATATCATCCTGGCCCTGTGACCATGTCTGAATAACGCTCTGGATGGCTCGCCATGAGGCAAGAACTTCTTCACCTGACGCAAAGAGTGTTTGATCACCGCGAATTGCATCAACTAATACACGTTCATACGCTTCAGGGTGACGATCTTCGAATGCCCTGTCATACCGAAAGTCCATTTCCACTAATTCGGTTTTGTAGTCTAGTCCTGGTTTCTTCGCTAGAATCGACAGCCCAATCCCCTCGTTCGGCTGCAATGTAATCACGAGGTGATTATCGATCCGCTTGTTTGATGTCGGGTCCTTAAAGACGACGGTAATAGCCGTCTCTTTTTGCGCGAGCGCCTTTCCAGTTTGCAGTATCATCGGTACGCCCTGCCACCGTTCATTATCAATTTGCAAACGCAGCGCTGCAAATGTTTCAGCTTGAGAATGAGGACTCTGAGCATCCTCTTTATATCCCTCGTACTGTCCTCTGACAGCTAAAAGATCGATCTTATCCCTGCTGATTGGCTCTAGCGATAGCAAGAGACGCAGTTTTTCGTGATGAATGGCTGCCGATGTCATCTCCTGCGGCTCTTCCATTGTCACAAGCGCTAGCAGCTGTAGCAGATGGCTCTGTATAAGATCACGAAGGGCTCCTGTCTGCTCATAAAATATACCTCGTCCTTCTATACCAATACTCTCGGAGGCGTTGATAATAATACGGTCGATGTTCTGTCGATTCCAAATAGTAGCAAAGAGCGGATTAGAGAAACGAAAAGTCAGGATGTTCTGCGCAGTCTCTTTTGCTAAGTAGTGATCAATACGGTACACCTGGCGTTCTTCGTACTGTGCACCTATACGATGAATCAGTTCCTCTGCTGTTTGCAGGTCAAAGCCGAATGGTTTT
>PJQJ01000006.1:22906-29217 GCA_002861585.1 Candidatus Saccharimonadota bacterium
TTAAGACCGGCAGCACCAAGGTTATCTATCACGGGCCCAAAGACCTCCGGAGGCATTGATAAATAGTACAGAAATTGAGTTGTAGTACTAGCGCCTTCTTCTAAGAATTTTGCAAGCTTGTGATAGTCAGCTTCATCAACAAGATCCATCTTATGCATAGAGATCATCTGCCGGAAAGATTCTCCCCATTCAGTACTGTCGATCTTTGCATCAGCTAAAAGATCATCGGTTGAAACATCACGACGAGTAACGCCAATAATAGACGTACTATCAGGACTGATCTCGCCAGCTTTCATAAGCTCAAGAAGTGCTGGCAGTAGTTTACGTTTAGAAAGATCACCAGTTATGCCGAAAATAACGAGAACGGTCGAAGGTTTTTTTACACTATTCATACTATCTTTATAATACTCGCCTTCGCTCATATTACTTACAGTTTTGCGGCTTTCATTCGTTGAAGAACCTTTCCTTCAGCCACAGTTGCTGTATCAAGAGTCCGATGACCGGCCTTTTCAAATAGCACCATAATAGTTGCCTCATCAACCTTCTGAACGACCCCCTTGCCCCATAAGCTATGCTTGACGATTTCCCCTTCGCTAAATGGCGAGATGACAGCTTCTTTTGGAGCCTCAATAACCGTTGCTGTTGGTGTGGTTAGATCATTATCACAAAAACCGCACTCATGCCCGTCGAACTGTTGACCGAAGTAGTTCAAAATGAGTATGCGACGACAACTACGGAGCTCAGCGTAATTCTGCATCATAGCGATGCGGCTTCGTTCAATCTCCTTTCGGTTTTCATCACTACTAGCCGACAAAAAAGCAGCACGGCCTAGGTCACCTTGCCGATAAATGAGTGTACAAAGAGCAAATTCACCGTCTCGGCCAGCACGTCCTGCCTCCTGGAAGTATGATTCTAGACTGGCGGGAATATCACGGTGGATAACAAAGCGGATATCGGGTTTATCGACACCCATACCAAATGCATTCGTTGCGGCAATCACTTGCAACTTTCCAGCCATAAAGTCTGCTTGCACTCGTTCACGATCGGCCTTGTTACGTTGACCATGATAGAAATCAGCAGCGATTCCCCACTCCCTAAGCCACTCCACTGTCTCTTCTGCGGCCTTAGTTGTTGCAGTATAGATAATGCCGCTCCCTAGTAGTGCCCCCTTCATCGTCTCCTTTAGCTCTTTGGAATAGGTAACTTCATTACAATCAAGCAACTCCTTCAAGACTTCGCAGTCCTCCCGCTCCTCCAGGACATCCTTCACCTCAAAAAAGAGATTCGGTCGATCAACCCCATGGACAATCATCAGCGGGTCACGAAGCTGCAGCTTGCCTATCATATCCTTGATGACAAACTGAGTAGCAGTAGCCGTCAAGGCTAGCGTCGTCGGACTGCCAAACTCACGTGCAGCAGCTCCGATAGCATGGTAGGAAGGCCGAAAATCATGACCCCATTCTGAAACACAGTGTGCTTCATCAATAACGAGCAGTGACACCTTTTGTCCCTCCAGCCACTGACGAAACTCATCATTTTGGAGTCGCTCAGGCGTTATAAATAAGATTTTACTCTCACCGCGATCAACAGCCGAAAGTTCACCATTAATTTGTGAATCTGTCTTATGACTATTCACGAGGGCAACATTCTCACCACGTTGCTGCAACGAATCAACCTGGTCACTCATCAGGGCAATCAGCGGCGATATTACCACCGTTAGATGTGGCAGCAGTTTTGCGGCAAGCTGGTATATCAGTGACTTTCCACCACCAGTAGGCAAAATGGTAATAACATCACGGCCAGAAAGGCAGGCAGTGATAGCCTCCTTTTGCCCTGGTAAAAACTCAGTAAAACCAACTTCCTCTAGTGCCGCCTGAATCTTCTTTTCACTGACTGCCACTATTGATCCTGCACACGATCGCTCTCGTCGCGAAGCTCGTCAATTTTCTTGGAAGCATCAGCTTTATTCAGCTCATCAAGTGGGATGTCCTCACCAGCTTCGTTGGCAAGTGTTTCAAGGTATGATTTTTGAGCACCTGTTGCCGGTTCATCACCCGTTACCCACTTACTTGGATCCTTTTGCGTGTTGCTTTGATCGCCAGAAGCGGCACTTTGGTTATCCTGTTGGTCATTCTGAGTAGTGTTGTCGTCCATAGCAGTCTCCGATTAGTTACTTACCTTCAGGCTATCAATTTCATTTTCTTTAGGCTGTAAGATTTGTTACTTCAAAAACTCGCACCTCATCATAGGCTGGTATAAGAAACATAAGTTCAAGGAGGACTCACATGCACGATGATGCAAGCGATAAGCAGCGGCCCGACGACCTACCTGCCGAGGATCAAGAGCAACAACCGGGTGTTCAGGCAGAAATGCAGCAGCAGCCCCGATCAATACATCCAGAGCATATTGGAACTGGCAAACTTGAGGGTAAAGTAGCTCTTATTACCGGTGGTGATAGCGGTATCGGCCGCGCAGTTGCAGTTGCCTTTGCTAAAGAGGGCGCAGATATTGTTATTAGCTATCTTAATGAGCATGATGATGCAAAAGAGACAAAACGGCTCGTTGAAGCCGAGGATCGATCTTGCAGTGCGATTGCCGGAGATATTGGCCAAGAGAGTATTTGCCAAACCATCGTCGATAAGACAGTTGCCGAGAGAGGACGAATAGATATCCTTGTTAATAATGCGGCAGAACAGCACCCGCAGCAGAGCCTCACCGATATTTCAGCCGATCAGCTGGAACGAACATTCCGTACTAATATCTTTTCTATGTTCTTTTTGACTAAAGCCGCGCTTCCTCATATGCAACGGGGTGCCGCAATTATAAATACGACGTCAGTAACTGCTTATAAAGGCAGTCCTGAATTGTTAGACTACTCATCAACAAAAGGGGCTATTGTCGCCTTTACAAGATCCCTCTCTATGTCATTAGCCGAACAAGGGATTCGGGTAAATGCGGTAGCACCTGGACCAATCTGGACACCATTGATACCAGCAACTTTCCCGCCGGAAAAAGTAGAGTCATTTGGCAAAGATGTCCCTATGGGACGTGCTGGACAACCCGAAGAAGTTGCTATGAGCTATGTCTTTTTGGCATCAGACGATTCATCGTACATCAGTGGGCAAGTACTTCACCCTAACGGTGGTACTGTTGTAGGATCATAATTACTGCTTATATTAAAAAGAGGACGGTAATTGCCGTCCTCTTTTTAGCGAGGCAAAAGGTTATACTTTATGAGCCAAAAAGGCAACGACAGATACGACAATAATCGAGTCTCGAAGTGCAATGCGCCAATCATGATAGAGGGCAAACGGCAGAATTGATAGCCACCAGGCGATAGTCAGCCACGAGGATATAATCGTCCAGAGACCGCTTAAAAATAGCACTCCCAGTACCAAGTTACCCACCCCATGAATACGTAGAGTTGTTGTCGTCTCAAGTGGATCTATCTTTTCTACCCATTTAGGTATGTAATGCACCCACTCTTTTGGTTTCCAGATTTGATGAATGCCAAAGAGCACCATTGTTAAGCCCACTGAAATACGGATGAGCTGCAAAGACAATTCCTGCATCCTATTTCCTCCCCTTGCTGCCCTTAAGTATGGCCATAATAACGGTAGTAGCTGTGATAACTACTCCAAAACCAACAAACTTTAAGCTTCTTTTCATAGCCCAGCCTCCCCGCATCGATGCATTGTCACTTGGTTTGAATAGATTTCCGCTACCAGGAACCGACGGTTGGTCTTGGTAATTGAACTTGGCTACATATTTAGAAAAACCTGCTTCAAATAGCCGCGGCGAGAGATTAAATAGAATCATCGGTACTCTCATGCTTCGTCCAACAGAAACTTCCGGTTTTGGATGCTCCGTTAACGACACAATAACACCAGCGACTCGCTCCGGACTAAACACTGGTGGCATTGCTTTAACTGCACGCTCCATGCGATTAGCTGCATTCTGATAGATTGGCGTATCAACTGTTCCTGGCATGACTGTGCAGACATGAATGTTATGTTGCCTATCGGCGATCAACTCCTGCCGAAGAGCTGATCCTAGTCCGCGAACTGCAAATTTAGAAGCGACGTAAGCGCTGGAATAAGGAGCAGCGACCCCACCGTATGCTGATGCAACATTAATAAGCGTTCCATGGCCTTGATTCTGAAATTGTTGCAGCGCAGCACGAGCGCCAGCAACATAACCAAATAGGTTTGTTTCTATCAGCTGACGAAACTCTTCATCCTTAATATCAAGGAATCGTCCGTACATAATATTGCTTGCGTTATTAACCCACACGTCGTAATGACCAAAAGTGTTAATGGCTTTTTCGCTTAATCGTGCAACATCATCGGCCTTCGAGGTGTCGGTCTTGATTGCAATTGCTTGAATACCCTCTTTGCGACATTTCTTTGCAACGTCTTCTAGGACATCGTTGCGACGAGCTGCCAATACAAGATTAAATCCTTTTTTTGCAAGTGCATATGCTGTCGCCTCGCCTATGCCGCTTGAGGCTCCGGTGATAACTGCCACTTTGTCTGTAATAGTCTGTTCCATGTAATCACTGTAAAAAGAATTGCAGTTTAATGCTGTGGGGATTCTTACAATTTAAACCTCAATAAGGTAAGGGTGAAGGTTTCCAGTTTGCCTAGAATGCAACTTGCATGCCTCTTCCAGCCAATGAAGAGTTGTCATACTGTAGGGTTCAGTATAATGCGGAATGTTGCGCTTCGGAGGTGAACACCAGCTGTGCCACGTTTCGATCGATTCGTTACTGAGTTTAGGATTATCGTCTAAAGCACTCCTTGCCAGCAATGCAACAAAATGAATACTTAATTTATCTATATGACCCCTATAAACCGACTTTGCCCGCTCGTATTGTAACCAACACTCTTCGTACTTTGCCTGCAAAAATAGAGCATCTACCGTATCTTGTAATTCAATGAATGGACTACTCATGCCTTCAGCCTGCTGCAAACTCTTTTGTTCCGCCAATGATAGAAATTTCTGCTCCTGCACCGGCACTTCTGCCAACCGATACATATAACCTGTACTTACCAAGTTCATAGCCGTCAGACGGTCTCCCCCAGTGTGTACCCTTTTATCTGCAGCAAGCGCTATCCTTTCCTTGCAGGATTCTAAACCCAAATATCTCTCATAAAGCCCCCATCTATAATCGCTTGCCCACGAGTCCGGCGTTAGGGCATTTAATCTTTCAATTGAAGCCCTTTCGGCTTCTACTTTTTTCAGCGTATCTGGAAGTCGTAGGATAATCATACTTTCATAGTACCCTAAATATCGCGATCCTCATCTGATGTTATTATTCGCAGGCAACTCCGTCTTGATCACGGTCTAAACCAGTCCTATAACCCGGTTGATCGTTGTAGAGTGGTGCCGCGCCTGCCGAGCGTACGGCGCTACAATTTGCGTAGTAGACTTCTATCGCAGTAGGCTCTTGAGCCACGACCGAGGGATCACGAAGACCACTGCATGTTTGATCCGACCAAAGTCCCCTTCCGGCTTCTCGAGCTTCATCTTCGACTGCAATGAATCTAGACTGCTGTATGTAGGGATTACTATCATATGTATATTCGTAGGCGTATCCATCCTGAATCATATTCAGGTTCACAAATGAACCATCCTCAAGATAGACATATCTCAGTAGGCGACCATACTTATCACGGTTTGACTGAGTCGAATCTTGCATCAGCCCTACTGACTTACCTTCGACGAGTGCCTTCATATAGTCAGAAGCTTCTTGACCAAAACATTCTACGGATTTTCGCGGATCTTTTGTTTCGGGTGTATCGATACCGATAAAACGAATGGTCTCTACCTTTCCATTTATGCTTACCCTTATCGTATCTCCATCGCTTACCGATAGAACTGAATGGAATTGCTTTGGACTCTTCTCCCGAGACGAAATAATTGCCTGACTTGTCGTCTGAGTCTGCTCCTTTGATACTGCATTAACTTCATATTCTGAATTATTTAGTCCTATAGAGGTGGTAACTAGACCCACAAGACTAAGCATTACTAATTTACTGCTTATATTCATATATTTTTTATTAATAAACTCCCGCCGCTAATTTAAGCACTTCCCCCATAAGCGCTGTATATTGACCTTTTTGGTAATGATTATGATTAAATTGTCGCAACTCCTTAAAATCACTCAACAACAAATAACTGATGAGTAAACTATTACACAACAACGATCCACTCCAGAAGCTTTTAGGTGGCCTAGACGGCAGGACAGCGCTTCGCTTCTTTGTTCACCCGTGCTCAATGCTCGCATTGACGTCTTTGCTCACAACACG
>PJQJ01000006.1:29795-30217 GCA_002861585.1 Candidatus Saccharimonadota bacterium
TGTATTGGAGCTTGGCGATAGATGGCGGTAATATTCAATATTGAGAACGACCACAGTGTTAGAGCAAGGGCGACAAGCAGAATAACAGCAGTAACCCCCCAGCCAAAAGGTACGACAGAAGAGAGAAGACCACTGTTGTCGACAGGGCCGTTACCGGCAAATGCCCACAACCCTAGTAGCGCCCATAGGGTAATCGCCATAAGGCTCAGGAGGGCACTGCAAAGCCGCGCTAATGGGCTCAGTGTCATGCGCAGCAAGAACGGAAGACTAAACAGCTCAGCGAGCACAATGAGGCTTACTATGATCTTGGTAGTAACTTCTCCGCCTGGAAGATTGTAGGCATTCAGGAGCGGCACTAATTTATCAAAGGTAAGCAACTGAACCAGTAAGGCTAGTGTTATTAAAAATGCCAGGAGATACGG
>PJQJ01000006.1:30286-31472 GCA_002861585.1 Candidatus Saccharimonadota bacterium
GACGACTCCAAATATATGTTGTTCACTGACAGCACCATACATTCGACTATCGGTGCTATCTGCAGGATTATCACCCAGCAGAATGTAGCCGCGATCAGAATGCGAGGCAACCCGTTTAATAACCTCTCTGTCTGAGATCATTGCTATAACAATAGCACCAATTTGGGGCTTTTTATTCTTTTTAGCAATAACAATATGACCAGGCAGGAGTGTCGGTAGCATACTGTCACCGACAACTCGACGAATAAGCAGCATAGCAGCTATTTCTGCTTTGACTGGGCAAAAAGCTCAGCTACTTCAGCAACGGCCGCAACAAGTGCCTCCGCTTCCGCTCGACTCACTGTCTGTTTTACCTTACTAGCTTGCTTGGTTGCCTTCCAAATTGTCTCGTGAAGCTGCGGAAATCGTTCAAGATGTTCCGGTTTAAAGTAATCGCTCCACAGGACGTAAAGGCCGTCTTTACACTTTTGTGCATGGTCCTCTTTAATCATAACTGCGCGAATAAAGTTGTTGTGCTTTTCGGTACTATCGAGCTCACCGAGCTCTTCAATCTTTTCAATCATACGCAGACATGTCGTTGCACCATTAGTGATGCTGTCTGTTTCGTAAATACCGCAAGGAATATCACAATGAGCGTAAACCGGCTTAATAAACTTTTGTAGCATTCTTATCTCCTTAAACCCTTTAAGGCTATTATACTCTGACTTGTAAAATGTTGTTTTTTGAATTAAAACGCTTGCGTTTTATGTAGGTTATGAGATACAGTAGTTTTTAAGCAATCAACCACAAACAAAAATGTGTAAAAACAAAAATAGTGGACTGAACTGCTTTTCGTCTCCACCACAACAGAAGAAGCCAGGGTAACACCTGGCTTTAACGGTTTATCAAATTAGATAAACGGGTGGTACGGAAGGAGGGTACACCGGAAAACACCCAGAGGTTTTTCCGGGAGGAGCCTTTCGTGACAGGACCCGTTAGCATCTAATTATTTATAAGATAACAGTTTACTTATTAATTCTCATGGAGCGTTACACGCGGTTGAAAAATAAAAATTTTTCAAGCCGGTTGCACTCCGCAGCAACTCCAATCGAGTTAATAAGTAAACTTGTTCTATGAAACTTCTTTTGAGTTATCTTGTCGCCATTTTTCAATTTCGGCATGATTACCACTGAGCAGAACATCCGGC
>PJQJ01000006.1:31737-37231 GCA_002861585.1 Candidatus Saccharimonadota bacterium
GTATTTTTTTCATAATTATCACCAGTATAACAACCTAATGTTTCATTGACAATTTTATTATTTCTGTTTGTAATATATACAGACGTCTTTCTGCAGTCTGCATGAGAGAGTCGCCCTTCGACAGAGGAGTTAAACGTGCATTCGGATCCGATCCTGGTTAATATTGTCAGCTGGATGTTCCTTGGCCTTGCGATACTCGCGGCCCTGCTGGTGCGTAGGAGCGCTCGGCAGAAGGACGCGTTCAACGTCGCTCTTACCGTAGGAGCTATGGTGTTCTTCATCATAGCAATTCCCGTGGTAAACGGGGCGGCGATCCTGGAGCTGCAGTGCTCTGAGTCCACCTGCGGTGTTGGTGCACCCAACTACTGGACGATGCTTGCAGCAATCCTATACAGCTGCGGAGCCTTCACTTGGATAGCCGTAGCTCTGACGAAACTTCGACGAAGCGTTCGGCAGAAGAACATCATCGACACTAGCGTGCACTCAGCAACAGCTGTCTTCCTGCTGATGACCATAGCGCTGGCCTACCTACTGGCGCTCTTACCAGCAGCCTGAGCACCAAGGGACATGCTCACCTCCTCTGTCCCGCTCTTACTGAAGTAAATATCTTTACCTCAGTAAAAGCGGTTTATGCTTATGCATACATTGACAAAAGAACATCTTATTGTTATAATCGCGGCAGATATCACCGGCGCCTTGACCGAGTGAGTCAACCGACAGAGGAGCAAAATGATCACGCTCATGGCAATCCTCGGGCTCGTACTCGCAGTTCCCGCTGTCCGCGGAAGTATCGCGTACGAAAAGGCGGAGGACTTCGATGCAGCAGTGCTCTGCGCGTGCTGGGCGGTTTTCATGGCCGCCGCCTCCTTCCTCGTTCTGGCGAACAAGTTCGATCTGATCAACCTGCAGTAGCAGTAGGCCCCCCAGACGACCTAATCCAGAAGAGAGGCTCTGATGGACATCATCACCAATCCGTTCGTGGCTGGTGCTCTCGTGGCTGCCATCGCCGTGACGAGGGTGCTCACCAAGGCGGTCAGCGCCGAGCTACACATGTCACAGCCACCCTGCCCCACAGCTCGTAAGCGCTGAAGCTCAGCACACCCTCGCTACTACTACTCCAGAAGGAGGATTCAGTACCTGCGGGATGCTCCTCTGTCCCGCTACTAATGCAGTAAATTATTTTACTCTGATAGTAGCGGTTAGAAATCAGACGCTTTTAATAATTGTACTGAGATGAGATACAAGGAGAGTACGAAGCGCGGAGTAAGCGGTACTGAACATACCGTGCTCGAGCACTGGAGAACGCGACGCAGTAGATCGCTCAGCACAATTTTTAGAAACAAGAAACCCCTAGTTACCTAGGGGTTTCTTGCCACATATAAAGCTCTCAAACTTTGTTTTTAGTTTGCTCGCAATGAGCTTTTGGCGTTTTTGTTTTTTCTCGCAGTTCTTTTTGAACTGTTTTGATTATATATCTAAATCATCTAGGTCTGCAAGTTCTTTTCGAGTTCTTGCAACGCTTCGGCTAGAGTCTTCCACAGGCTGATCTGTTGAGTCATCCACAGGGTTGCCAGATCCACTAGATGATGAACCAGCATCGTCATAAGGAAGATCATTATCAACAATTTTCAAGTTATAACGAGCATCATTTTTTGTACCCAATGCTCTAAGGAGCGTACGAAGACTCTGTGCGGTTGCTCCACGCTTACCAATAACGCGGCCGAGATCCTCTGGATCAACAGTTAGTTCTAACAGAACACCCTTTTCATCGATACGACGCTCAACGACGACTGCATCTGGCTTAGAAACAAGTGATTTTACTATATATTCAACGAATTGCTGATCGATAGTAGACATTCTGACCCTCCCGTAATTACTGCTATGTCTGCATACATTGTAGCGGTCAAAGGGGTTCTTTGGCAATGCGCTTGTGCTGTAAAAAAGAAAAACCAGCCGTGAAAGCTGGTTTTTCTTTAGGTCGCAGAGGACTATTCCGCTGCTTCTTCTTTTGGCTGATTCTTACGAAGCTTCTGTTCGTTTCGAATTGTACGCTTCTTATCATTAGTAGGTTGCTTCACCCAAGATGGAAGGTCAACTTTTTGATCTGCAAGGATACGGACAACACGAGGAGTTGGCTGTGCACCATTCTTAAGATAAAGCTCAGCCTTTTCCTTGTTCAGTTTAACTTCTTTACTGTGCGGGTTGTATGAACCAACATAGGCAACTACACGGCCACTTGATGGGTGACGTTGTGCTTCCTGTACCGCTACTCGGTACATAGGAGCGCCTTTTCGGCCAATACGCTGCAATCGAATCGCGAGCATGTTATCTATTACTTCCTTCCCTTAATTTTACTGGGGTTATCAATTGAATAATCTCGAGATAGTATACAGATATTCGACATCTAAGTCAAACTCTGGCTTACGACTATTTGTCGATCTTAGCGCCGGTCGGAATGTCTGCTGTGTGAGCAGCATATTTGGTAAGTGCAGCTTCAGCAGCCATCTGCTGTGCAGACTGCTTAGAGGGTCCCGTTCCCTTACCCATCAATCGAGACCCGACAAACACACCGAGCGTAAAAACTTTGTCATGATCCGGTCCTACCTCTTCAAGCACCCGATACTGAGGTGTATAGCCATCAATACTTTGAGCTACTTCCTGAAGACGCGACTTAGGATCACGCCATGATCCCTTGGCAAGAATATTTTCTAATTTGCTAAGGATGTTTTTTGATATAAATTCTTTCGCATCATCATAACCGCGCTCAAGATAGATTGCACCAGTAAGAGATTCAAAGGTGTTAGCAAGAATTTGCTCACGAGCTCGATCGCTACCCCGCTTTTCGCCCTTGCTAAGACGCAGAAGTGGCTCAAAACCGAGCACCGCACCCGCTTCGCTAATACTCTCTGTCCTGACAAGAGCTGAGCGCCAGCTCGTCAAAATACCCTCTGGCTCCGAAAAGTTATTGTAAAGATATTCCGTTACAACGAGCTCCAGCACGGCGTCACCCAAAAATTCGAGCCGCTCATTGTGCTCTTTTGCGCTCTTCTTGTGTTCGTTCATGTAGCTTCTATGAGTAAAAGCAGTCACGAGCAGTTCGGTGTTGCTAAATTCATAACCTAATTTTTCGCGTGCAAAATCTTGATATGGTGCTATGTCTAAACCGGTCATATTTTATAGTCCTGCCTGACGAATCTTTTTCATTGCCAGTAGCATTAATTTTCCTATGTCTTCATATTCAATTTTATCGAGAGCATCATGAAAGCTAAACCATTCAATACCATTCATCCACTCTTCTTTTTTTATTGCATTAGTATCACCCTGCGCTTTAACTAGATAAATCTGCGTGGTCATAAGCACTAAGGTACTAAGGCGACGGTAGCGGAAATGAATTTTACCAAGCCAACAAATAACGTCTGTATTGGCAAGACCAGCTTCTTCCTCGATTTCTCGAACTGCGGTCTCTTGTGCTGTTTCACCCTCTTCTATGTGACCCTTCGGGATAGTCCAACGATCTTTTGCGTCTTGAATGAGCAGGATTTCAACCTCGCTTTTTTGGTTTCGGCGAAAAACAATTCCACCTGCTGTTGGCTCACGAACGACTTCTTGAATAGATGGTTTTTTACGAGAAAAATATTTTTTGAATCTGTCGAACTTAGGCGGCTGCATGAGCGTCCTTACCTTCCACGACAGTTCGGTAAGCGGTGCCAAGAACACCATTCACAAATTTGCTCGAGTTGTCTGATCCAAATGCTTTGGCTAACTCGACGGCCTCATTGATAGCAACTTTTGGTGGTACGATTTCACCAAAGTCACGCAATTCAAGGATTGCCATTCGAAGAATCGAACGATCAATACGTGAAATTTGATCGATTGGCCACTCTGGAGCGATAGGCTGAATAATCGCATCAAGATCAGCGGTGTTATCTAAAACACCCCTTACAATTCGCTCGACAAATGCTTTATCTTCAACTGTATCGCTGTAGCGATCGAGGTTTCGAGATAATACATCTTCGATTGTCACTTCACTATCATTACATTGAATACGAAACTCGTATTCATAGAGTGTTTGTAAAGCGATGATACGGCCCAAGTGACGATTTGATGCCATTCTTTTGTCTACCTACTGTTCGATTTAAAAGTATTACACCGACAAGGGCGGTCCTACTTATGACGATTTTTATTGAGATTGAGCTGTTTTTTTGCCTGATTCACGTTTGGTAGTGAATGCTTTAACAGGTGACTTACCGTTAACGGTTCGTGCTAGCTTTAAGACTAAGTGGCTGCGGCGCAGACCTGTCTTGCGAGGGCTAGTTTGCTTTTTTGGCTGACCCATGTGCAGTTAACTCCTTAATTTGTTTTGTATACTTCGTTGCATTATATCGAATTCTTCATTAAAGCTCAATATTATGCGTCAACCTTTTTGACAGAAAGGCTATTCGTATTACTTAATAACTATATTAACGAGGCGTCCTGGTACAAAAATAACTCTTGAAGGTTCTTTTGCACCCAGTTGGCTCTTTACCGTCTCAAGCCCAAGTGCAGCATCCTGAACGGTTACCTGATCTGCATCAGCTGCTACCGTTACTTCACCACGGAGCTTCCCATTTACCTGAACAGCCATTGTAATGGTGTCACTCACTAAAAGGGCTTCGTCCCACGTCGGCCAATTGGCGGCATGTACTGACCCTTCATTACCAATTTGCTGCCATAGTTCTTCTGATAAATGAGGTGTAAATGGTGCTAACAACAGCAGCAGGTTCTCGATTGCAAAACGCCAGGTCTGAGCGCTCATACCTGAAGACTTAAGCTTATAGAGCTCATTAACAAACTCCATCAGGGCTGCTATTGCAGTATTGAAGCCAAGATTCTCAAGATCTTCACTTACCTTTTTGATTGCTTTATGTGTTGCGCGCATAACTGCCGCATCATCTTCCGATTGTGGGCTATCCGAATCTGTAGCAATAAATTCTTGGGTCAGTGTCCAGACGCGATTTAAGAATCGATAGCTACCACCGACTCCTTCAACACTCCAAGCAACCTCTTGGTTCCATGGTCCAATAAATAGCTCCATCACTCGGATTGTATCAGCGCCATATCCTTGGGCGATCAGATCATCCGGAGCAATGACATTACCCCAGCTCTTACTCATTTTACGGCCATCAGGGGCAAGGATTAATCCCTGATTGCGAAGCGTCTTGAATGGCTCCTGGAAATTAATCAGTCCGGCGTCATACATAACTTTTGTCCAAAATCGGGCGTACAGCAGATGCATAACGGCATGCTCGGCGCCACCGATATAATCATCAACAGGCAGCCAGTATTTCGCCTTTTCAGGGTCAAAGGCGGCTTCATTATTGTGTGGATCAGCAAAGCGCAGGAAGTACCAGCTTGAACAGGCAAATCCATCCATCGTGTCTGTTTCGCGCTCGGCAGGACCGCCGCACGTTGGACAGGTCGTGTGTAGCCAATCGGCTACTTTTGCTAGTGGACT
>PJQJ01000006.1:37391-38302 GCA_002861585.1 Candidatus Saccharimonadota bacterium
TTGACCCTTTCACTTGCGACACCGTCGCTGCTTAAGTCAGTAACGAGCGCGTCACGCACTTCTCCTGATGGTCGTCCATCGTACTGCCCTGAATTCATCATAATACCTTCGCCAGCGTAGCACTGCTCGCTAACACCCTCCGGCTTTTGTACGACTTCAACAATTGGCAATTTAAACTTCTGTGCAAATTCAAAATCACGGGTATCGTGTGCTGGAACGGCCATGATTGCACCGGTGCCATAGCCCATCAAGACATAATCAGCAACCCATACAGGAATTTCTTCGCCAGTAGCCGGATTGATAACGTGAGCACCGGTTGGAACACCGGTCTTTTCGCGGTCAGTATCCATACGATCCACGTCACTCTTTTGCTGGGCCTCGCGAACGTACTGCTCAACAACGTCTCGTGCTTCATCAGTGACGATTGCTTGTAGTAGCGGGTGCTCAGGAGCAACCACCATAAAGGTCGCACCAAAGAGCGTATCTGGACGAGTAGTAAAGACTTTTAGATGTTCATCGGTGCCGCTGATCTTAAAGTTAATTTCAGCACCAACACTTCGGCCAATCCAGTTGCGCTGCATTGATTTGATGGCTTCGCTCCAGTTAAGCGATTCGAGGTCTTCCTCTAGACGATCGGCATATTCAGTAATCTTGAAGAACCACTGCTTTAGCGGTTTTTTAGAGACTGGGTTACCACAACGCCAACATTTACCAGCTTCAACCTGCTCGTTGGCAAGGACTGTCTTATCAACATCACACCACCACTGCAGACTCTCCTTTTGGTAGGCTAAGCCACGCTCAAATAAGAGACGGAACAGCCACTGAGTCCAGCGATAATACGTCGGATCAGTTGAATCAATTTCGCGTGACCAATCGTAGCTAAAGCCCATCTGTATAAGCTGTTGCTTGAA
>PJQJ01000006.1:38435-51853 GCA_002861585.1 Candidatus Saccharimonadota bacterium
GCAATTGCATCACCGATCGTATAGTTACGAACATGACCAACGTGCATGGCAGCGCCGCTTGGATATGGGAAATACTCCAAAACGTAGCGCTTGGGCTTGTCGCTACTCTCTGATGCCTGATAAATCTTTGACTCCTGCCAAGTCTTTTGCCATTTCGGCTCGATATCTGAAGGATTATAACGCTGCACTTCTCTCTCCGTCTGTTTTACATAAAGCCAAGCCACACATGGCTACCCTGCTATTGTTTCGATCTTATTACCCTTTAGTATACCACTAGAGCGAGCAGTTTATTGACGAGACAAAGGAGTTATTATGTATCAGAAGATCGTGCAGTTCTTTCGTTCCTGCCATAAGCGTCACTACGACGTCCTCGGATAATGAGTGCCAGCTGTATTCAAAACGGTCATCGTCAGGAATCGTCAATAATTTTTCAGATATACGGGCATAAAAAACGTGTCCAACAGCATGCGTTATCAAGGTATCAGCCTGTGCAATACGTATATCAACAAATCCCCTATGCTCAAGTGGCATGGCTTTAAGACCGAGTTTTTCTGCAAGCTCCCTGGGGGCATGCTCCTCAAAAGATTCACCAAAATGCTGCTTGCCACTCGGGAACATCCACGTTCCAATGTACGGTTGCTGCAGACGCTTCGCCAGTAGCCAATCCCCTGTTTCGTTTTGCAGCGCTAAGATACAGATAACTTTAGGTTGCTTCCGTTGCAGCTTATTCTCCGAGCTTAGACCATCAATAAAGGTAAGCCCGAGCATATCTAGCTCATAGGCGCCGCTCTCTGTCTTTCGGATCATTCTGGCAGCAAGGAGCTGCTTCAGATGGTAATCAAAGACATTACTCTCCAGATCGTTCGGCTTTAGTTCGCTAAATCGCTTCTCTTTCGCAAGCGAAAGTTGACATATAATAGCTCTTTGAATGTGATGATCAACAGAAGTGATTGTTTTCATACAGGCTTAGCTTATCTGAGAACCAGCTTCGGCTGCAAGTTGCCGCATTGATAGATCGGTCTCAACAAGTGGTAGCGGATGCTCCAGCTCTGTAAGATCATGCACATCCGCAACTTCCGTCTCAAAGAACCAGTTGACCACTCCGGTATCATCCTGAAGTCTATCAACCGACCAAACCTGCCAACTATGTAAAAAGGTGACGCGGTCCTTTTGAAGCTCACCCTCACAATGTGAGGCTTGGTAGAGACTTGTATACTCTGCTTCACTTATAGTTCTATTGGTCTCTTTGCGTCCGTTATCGGTTCGGCTTTTGATCGTAAAACTGTAGCTAACCCCTCCCTCTACTTCACGTTTTCGTAAACGGAAAGATACACCGTCCAGTGTATGGTAGCTCTGTGTTATAGTCGCGGCTGAAAGTAGTTCACCTGTTCTTTGCTTACTGCTTAGTAAGAGATCAACAGCCCGCCCCTGCTCAGCCTCGGGCATATCAACGATCCATTTTTGTTCGATTTCATCTGTTTCGAGTGCAAAATTTGTCGCATCTGATAGTTTTTTATCGAATCCTCTCCTATCAGCAACAATATGCAGTTCGGGATGAGTAGCAACAGCAGCGAGAGTCCTCTCACACGTCTGCTTTGCAGCTTCTGCTGTATCTTCAAATCGAGCAGTATTAGTTGATTGTAAGTCCTTGTAAAGGTGCGGCTGCAAGCGAGCAACACTCGGCAAGTAGATCATCTTATCTATCTGCATCAAAGGAGTATCTGCACTAATGCCCAGTGAAGCACAGATGTCAGAAAATTCTTCTGGTGTCACATACGGAGCAACTGTTGTTCGGTCTGTAATGATAATTGTGTCGGTTCCGCTATGTTCGGTGATTGCACCGTTAATATGGTGCTGGATATCACCAAGAATACCTCTTTCAACCTCTAAGTAGGCTGGTCGATCGTATTGAGCCAACCATTCAATACTGTGCCCCCTTTCTGAGAGTGAAGTAATCCACTTGGTTGCTACTTCGGGGAGGATGACAATCTTCTTACCCCTCCGATCTGCTTGCTCTGCAATCGTTTCTAGTACAGTTGATTTTCCACCACACGGTCCGCCTTCAATACCAATGACCGATGGTTGAGGCGAAAGCAGTCGCACTAGTAGTTGTTCTGCCCTAAATCGTTTCTGTTCTGCTTCATTACCAATAGTGTGTTCCATACCCTAAGCTTAGAGGCTTGGGGAGTAAAATGCAGTGCAGGCGGTTTGACTCAAATCTTTTTGACTAATACTAGTTGATGCGGCGTGTATTAGTAGTTCCATCTGATAGAGGAAGTTCGTCATCTGTCCTTGGTGCCTCAGGACTCATGCCGCCCAAAAACAGTTGTTGAACCTCTTGGATTATCTCTTTGATAGGAGTTGAGTCTTTAGGGATTTCAATAGTTACAGTCTTATTAAAAGTGAGATCAGATTTGATTGTGTAGTTGCCGTTCTCGGTTGGTCCGTTCGCTGCGATACGTGTAAACTCATGAGTCCATTTGTTGATCCATACTTCATAAGTACTCTTCGAAGCATCTTCATAAAATTCATCATCGAATTTGAAAACCTCTTCATTCTTAGAGCAGTCTTTGATCCGCTTGTAGAGATCCGTCTGCTTAAAGTCACCTTCAAAATTCTTTAGCTTTCCCTCGTCAACTTTTAGTTTGTAGTGGAGGCTTTGAGCACCGTTAACTTGCTCAGATGGCAGTTTTTCAGTGACAACCAGAAAGCTGTTCTCATTGTAAGCTTCTCGGACACCTTTTGTTAGTTCTGGGTTATTCTTGATTTCACTATCTAATTTAGCAGCACATTCATCAATCTCGGCAGCTTCAGGATTAGTGTCGTTTAGGTCCTCTTTAGGAATCTTAATCCATTTGTTATTAACTTTTGCTGCTAATGGAGAGAGGAACTGGTCGATCTCTTGCTCGTTAGCTTCTGTTCCATCGCTAAATATACCAAGCAGCAGGTCTTTGACATTGGTAATCTTAAAGTAGACATCCTCTTTTGCAGCAAAGATAAATGAGCTATCAACCTTAAATGATCGTTCTTCTACTGTTGTCTTTGCAGAAATATCAGCTTGAACCCAACGATTCTCGCCGCTCTTGATGTCGAAATCAACATGGAGATCACCTTCGCCTGCTTCCTTGCTCTTGTAGGTATATGTACCTTTCGTAGCTAAAGAGTTAGCGGTCATTGTCTTTGTTAGCGCATCGCCTAAAACTTTATCACTACTGTTAAAGTAAGCATACGCCGCTGCCGCACTCGCCAGCAGAAGTATCAAGACCCCTGCAATCACACCAAGTATTATTTTTTTGCGCTTTGAGCTGCCCGTATCTTGATTGGCAGCTGCGAAAATTGTTTCTGGAAGCGGTGAAACGGTTGTTGGAGTTGTTCCCGTTGCGCTGCCGGCAGCGGCTGCAACTTCTGCATCTTTTCGCTCTTCTTCTTTTACTAAATCATCAAATGCAGCAAATGCAGGTGGTGTTTCATACTGCTGCGGTTCGGGAACGTCGTCTTGTCGCTCCTGTTGAGGTATCGGCTCTTCAGCACCGCCACTTGTTAGGAGTGGTTCCTCTGAGGGTGTCACTTTATTCTTATCTTTTGGTTCTAGCGGCAGCATTTTAGTGTTCTTTCTTTTTTATTTTTAACTCTCTTTGCTGTTATTTATAACATAAAATTTATTCTGAGAAAAATTGTTTATGTTTTCTGTCAAGCCAGTAGCGTGATTGGCGCACTAATTTCTCTTCGTCTGCAGTACTGTGGAGCAGATTTTTGATTGCTTCTTCAGAATAGACGCCGTTTTGCGATCCCTTAACTAAGACGACCGTACCCGGTTCAATGACTTTGCGGGCAAAAGCTCCGGCATCGTATGGATTTTTGAAACTACGTACCTGACAGCCATTGCTTGAAGCAACCGGAGCGATGTACTTTTCGGCATCATCACCAATAGTGAGTACCCATGAAAGCATGTTGACATCACACATACGACCAACCTCTTCATGCGCTTGTGCAGTGTATGTTCCAAGCTCATTCATAGAACCAAGTATGGCGATACGCTGAGGTGCAGGAAAAGAATAAAGCGTTTGAATAGCAGCCTTTACCGCTAAAGGACTAGAGTTGTAGGTATCATCAATAATAGTCGACCCTTCAACACCTCGCAGCAACTGCATTCGTCCAGGTGCGGGCTTGATTTTGCTCATGCCACTAATAATCTGTTCTTTACTGAGCCCCAGTTTTACACCAACAACACCCGCCGCTACTGCAGCTTTAATGTTATGTTCCCCGACAAGTTGCAATGGTACATCAAGTGATCCAAA
This sequence comes from Candidatus Saccharimonadota bacterium, assembly GCA_002861585.1. Taxonomy (GTDB): domain Bacteria; phylum Patescibacteriota; class Saccharimonadia; order Saccharimonadales; family Saccharimonadaceae. The sequence goes on from PJQJ01000006.1 coordinate 42,734, forward strand.
CTCTGGACAGGTAAATTTGCCTGTAAAACCCTGTCCGTGCTCAACATTTTCAATTGTGTAGTGATACTCGGCAATACCACTCGTGCCATAGGTCGTAATGCTGTTCGTTTCAGCATATTGAGCATAACTCTCGTCTATATCATCACGATTAATTACCGTTAGTTTACTGAATGATGCGACAGCAAGCTCTTCTTTAGCGACCGCATCAATAGTCTTAAAGAACTCCATATGCTCAGCAGAAACCGCAGTCACGACCGCTATATCCGGACTTAGATACTTTCCAAACTGAGGAATGTCTCCCGGAGCATCCGTACCAAGTTCTTGTACGACAATATCAATGTCTTTAGGACCAAAAATTTTTGCCTGCAGTAGCAAGAAGGCTTTAAACCACTCAATTGGTGACTTTACTTTTTCTGGATATGGAACACCGAGCATCGCTAATGGCGCGCTTAGGTGTGTATTATGATTACCCTCATGTGCCCGAACTTTGAATCGCTCTTTTAGGACCGTTGCAATTGCCGTCTTTGTACCGGTCTTGCCGACGCTACCAGTAATCACCACTAGCTTGACGTCGTGTTTTTTAAAATAACGCTTTATCCGCCACTCGAGCAGCTTTTGAATTTTATCTTTCATAGTTAGTCATATTATACGTAAAAATAGCTCTTTATAAAGGAGTTCCGATAAAAGTATCGGAAAGTGTGACCAGTAGAACATAGATTGATCGTGCGATACCGTGCTCGAATTGTACCAATAGAGCACGCGCAGCAGCACTTATTCATTAACAATCTGGTGGAGCTAGTGGGACGGCACTTCGCTGCGCTCGTTATTTCCGCTTCGCTTCACAAACCCACCATTTATAAAATAAAAAACTCTCATAGGAGAGTAAACTTGGTGGAGCATATGTCGCACACGCGACGCTACGCCCGAATTGAACCGACACGTAGTGACTCTTGTCACTACGTTCGTTAACAATCTGGTGGAGCTAGTGGGACTCAAACCCACGACTTCTTCCATGCCATGGAAGCACTCTAATCAACTGAGCTATAGCCCCATCAGATTGTTAACGAACCTCTTCCGTGCCATGGAGGTCGCTAGCGTGAGCTGCGCCAATGCCCCGTGAATTGCCGGTTCATTATACTAAAACACTCCTTGAGGAACAAGAAGTGTTTTAGCGCTTGGGTTCGTACGCGCCCACCCGGCTCTTTTTTGTTTGAAATGGTTTTTGTTTCAGTCATCGCACGCAAAGAGCCTTTGCGCACGAACTCCAATACGCTTATGATTGCACCTTTATGCCTGAAGCGCAAGCCTGAGTTTTTTATTACGACATGCATGATGGTATTCAGGGACTACTTTGAATGTCAGAATAAACGCCAGCAGAACAGCGAAGCCGCACATAATTGATGGAATGCCAGCCATAGATGATGGGTCTATGATCGCAACAAACGTTGAAGGAATGATAAAGGCACTGTAACCAACCGCTAGGGCTCGTAGGGCACTCTTTTGATGCTTATTCTTGAGCACTTTTGCTGATTCTAACGCAAGAACAGTACCGACCAGTAACCAACCGAAGTAGTAGAGCGCGTACGGCCATACGGCCCATGGTGCGATATCAAAAATGACGTAGTTACCAAGACAGATTTGCGATTGCATGCCAGAACCAACAAACAAAAATATGAAAGAAAAGACGGCTGCAGTCCCGTAGGCTACTAGTAGCAGAAAAGGGTTATGTTGGCCACTTAAACGGAGCCCTAAGTGAATACCGAGCGGCGGCAACAAGGTGATCGCAACGTAACCTATCCGTGCCCACTGCAAACTATCAAGCCCCAGAGCGCCTTCACACACCATAAATTCTGCTAGCTGAAAGACACTTAGATTAACCAGTATCAATACCACCAATCGGGTTATCTTATCGAGGTTATAGCGCCATATAATCCATCCAGCCATAATAATTTCGACTAAAAAGGTAGAAATCATAACGAGGGGTGAAAAACAAAAAAGCGTGGTAGATGAATTATTTTTATTTTTCATTATTTTTTACAGCATAGCGCATAAGCATTACGCATGCAAAGGCTATTGTTTCTGTGATATTCTGCGACTGGCAAATGTTAGTTCGGTGGCACAGATATCAAGCACAGTGTGATCAAGTCCGAGACTATCCTGACTACCCACGCGGCGCTGCACCAACTTAATAACACGTAGCTGCGTTGAAATGATCTAAGTCAGTTACTTTCCAGCCGACCACCGAAGGAATAGATGCAATTTCAAACTCGCCAATTACCGCTTATCGTCCCCTATCCTTACAGACAATACTTCAGCTCTGGCAAGTGCTGCAGGTTTGATTCTATTTTCATCTTCCGTCGATTGATAGGACTGATATGCTAGACCTCTTTCTCGCGTCAGATCTTCCATCAGTGCAAGAAGCACGGGCTCATTAATACCGTCGCCCTGGTCGGCAGTAATATCGATAATCCAGGTCCTCTTGAATGGCTCTTCGTGCCACTGCACCCATACATGATAATCTATTGCTATATGTAGCGGTTGCTTCAGCCAAAGGACTTGGCCGATTGCGAGCGAAAAGAGCTCGTTGGGAAACTCCCTTCGGAGCTTTCGGAGCAGAACAATAGAACTTGGAGCGCAATGTCCCGCAGAGATGGGCTTGCTCTTGTCTATGGGCAAGTATTTAGGGGATATTGTTTGCTCATCCCAACAAGGTTCGCTCGCCTCCCTTAGCTCCAGGGCGATTGATCGAATTCCCTCTAGCATTACTTAACCCTCCAGTAGCTTTAGCAGCTCTTGTTCATCAATAATTTTTGTGCCGTACTTTTCGGCTTTTGCCAATTTACTCGCCCCAACTTTACCACCCGCTACAAGGTAAGTTGTGTCTTTGCCGACGCTTGATTGAAAAGTCCCTCCGAGGGAGCGTATCTTTTCGGCAGCTTGTTCACGGCTCATAGAACCAAGCGAACCTGTCACGACAACATTGATACCACTCAGTGGTCCACCAACTTGTTCAACCGGCTGGGGTTTTACGCCGTAAGCTTCAAATTTATCCAGTAGCTGCTGATTCGTCGGTTCGGCAAACCAGGCTGCCACACTCTCTGCAACTACCCGACCTATCCCTTCAACTGCGTTCAGCTCTTCAATAGTCGCGTTCTTTAGGCTATCGAGATTACGGAACTGGTTAGCAAGATCAATGGCGGTCTGGGTGCCAACATGTCTGATTCCAAGGGCATAGACAAAACGAGCCAGAGTTGGCGTCTCCTTTGCCCTGATGGCTTCAATCAACTTATTTGCGCTTGTCTCAGCAAAACGATCAAGCTTTAGAACATCCTCTTTTTTCAGTGCAAAAACATCGGCAATATCTTGAACCAAACCGCAATTTAACAGTACTTCAACATTCCTTTCGCCAAGGCCTTCTATATTCATTGCGGCCCTCGATGCAAAATGCTCTAGTCGCCGAGCAACGCGGGTTGGACATTGTTCGTTCGGACATCGCCACGCAGCTTCTCCTTCAACCCTGACCAATGCTGTTTCACATACCGGGCAGTGTGTCGGCATAACAAACGGCTCTTCCTTGCCGTCCCTTAAATCGGTTAGGGCCTCGACGACCTCGGGAATAATATCACCGGCCTTTCGAACTATTACCGTATCACCAACCCTAATATCCTTGCGTCGCACTTCATCTTCGTTGTGAAGCGTCGCCATCTGTACGGTTGATCCAGCAACGACAACAGGCTCTAAAATAGCAACCGGCGTTGCTGCCCCTGTGCGACCAATATTGACGAAAATATCTCTAACACGGGTTGTTGTCTGCTCTGCCGGATACTTAAAGGCTATTGCACCACGAGGGTTCTTGCCGACAACTCCAAGTGCTCTAAATACAGCTCTATCATTTATTTTTATCACCAATCCATCGGTATTAAACGGCAACTCGTGACGCTTGTCTTGCCACTGATCAATGTGGGCATGTACCTCTTTGAGGCTATGCAGGACTGTTGCCTCCGAATTAACTAAGAATCCAAGTGAACGCATAGTCTTGTACGCAGATTCGTTAGTAGGAAGTTCTTCGGAAGATGCCCGCAGAATGTCATACGCGCGGAAGTATAGTTTACGCTCCGCAACAATACGAGGATCGAGTTGCCGAATAGTTCCAGCCGCCAAATTACGTGGATTAGCATACGTTTTTTTACCAGTGTCTTCGAGCTGTTTATTCAGAGCCGCAAAATCTTCCTTATGCATGACAATTTCACCGCGGATTTCGGTTCGTCCCTGCATAAAAGATGTTGTGTCTTCGTGGAGGCGTAATTTTAGCGGTACAGAAGCAATAGTACGAACGTTTGTAGTGACGTCTTCACCGACAAAGCCATCACCGCGTGTTACTGCTCGAGCAAGCTTTCCGTCTTCATACACAAGCGAGCAGGCCAAGCCATCCATTTTAATATCGACAAATAGCTCTGGGTGCTCGCTGATTGCTGCATTCATCTTTCGAATTCGCTGCACCCATGCTTCTACCTCTTCTTTGCTAAAGACATCATCAAGCGACAGCATACGCGATTGATGCTCTATTTTCTCGAACTTAGAAAGCGCAACACCACCAACTCGTTGAGTCGGACTATCTGGAGTAATAATCTCTGGAAAATCGTGCTCAAGGCGCTTTAGTTCGGTCATAAGACCATCATAGATTGCATCATCAACGCTAGGTTGATCGAGCACATAGTACTCGTAGGATAGTTGCTGTAGTTGCTGTCGGAGTTTTTCGGCCCTGCTGTATGCTTCTTTCGCTGTCATATATTTATTTTAAAGCAAGTCACGATAAAGAAGATACAGATACACCACGCTTATAGGCAGATTTAGGGCCGATAGAATATCAATTGCGAGCGGCACTAATGGCACAGGACCGAGGTCGATAAATGTATTAATGATGATGAGTGGCAGGAGAACCACAACCCACAATAGGGACAAACAGAACGCCAGACCAATCAGTCGGCGCAATAATGTTACTCGTCGATCCGCAACAAGTTGTTTTGCATTTGTTAGTGATTCAAGCGGGAACATGTTCGGTAGCGTCACAATAATCAGCGCCATCAGTGAATGCAGTACAAAGTAGAGCGAAAGCACCACTAACAAAAATCCACCGATAGCAAATAACATTGCCTCTACCCCGCTAACGCTGCCGCTTCCAAATACGTAAAAGAGCACTAGCCCACCGATAGATGCCGGTATGAGCTGCAGTGCAATAATAGCTAGGACCACTAAGGTGGTAACGAGTGGTGTCGAAGAATTATATAGGGCTTCACGGACGCTAATCCTATTACCAGCAGATATATGACGCACTGCCCAGATGAATGTTAGCCAAAAAATGAGACCTAGCAGCGTTACTGCAAACTGATCGACGGGGGCTTGTGGTTGCAAAAATGTCCCTTGAGTTGCACCGAGAATCTGCGCTCCAATTGATGCTATAACGTTTCCAGATTCGGTTGCAGTGCGAGTGGCATTTTCGTATGCCTCCTGAGATGGAAACCCGATAAACAGCCAATAAACAATGAGGTATATGGCAACAAGCGGCAAGAACAGTCGATAATTTCTCTTTATCAGTTGAAGGGCTGCTTTGAATAAGCGAAAAGAGCCAGTGATTGGTCCTTTTGCCTTTGAGACCTTATATCTTTTCGTTAGCCGAAAACTACGGTGCGAAGAAGTTTGCAGTCGCCTACGAAGAGTGGCTATCTGACGTCCTATAGCCCTAACAGCTGATCTAGCAGACACTTTTTTGAATATTCGTCTTTTCTTTATCATGTGCAAATCTAAAACTGGTTGCCCATACTGCGAAGCCGCTTAACCCGCTCTTCGACAGGCGGATGCGTACTAAAGAGCCGTGAAAGCGCATTGCCGCTTAGAGGATTAGCAAAGAAGAGGTGTGCCGTCGAGCTATTTTGACGCTGCATAGCAGAGCCGTACTGACCAATTTTCTCCAAAGCACTCGCGAGTCCTTCAGGATAACGTGTTGTCATAGCTCCGGTAGCATCTGCCAAGTACTCTCGTTGACGCGATATGGCCATCTGTACAAGCATTGCTGCAAATGGCGCTATGAGTGCGGCAATGATCGTTGCAACAATAATAATTGGATTCTGATTGCGATTATCGGAATTAAACCAAAAGGCCCTAAGAAGCACGTCAGCGATAAGTCCAATAGCAGACACTAACCCAAAGACAATCATCATAACGCGAATGTCATAGTTCCTGACGTGTCCAAGCTCATGCGCCATGACAGCCTCTAACTCTGTGTCGCTCATGATATCTAGCAGACCAGTTGTTGCTGCAACGGATGCGTGTTTTGGATCACGACCGGTCGCAAAAGCATTTGGTGCCGGATCGTTCATGACATAGACCTTTGGCATAGGTGTTCCGGTTGTAATTGAAAGGTTTTCTACAATCCTCCAGAGCCGAGGGTTGTCTGCTTTGGTAATCGGCTCGGCACCATTTACGCCAAGGGCAATTTTATCAGCGATAAAGTACTGAATTAGGGCATAGATACCCGCACCAATTAGCGCAACGGCAGTAATAACAAAATTATTGTTATACAGAATGCCCGCAAGCAAGCCAAGTGCAGCGACAATTGCCACAAAAACAAGCATGATTAAAAAGGTATTGCGCTTGTTTTTGGCTATTGCAGAATACATTGTGTATTCACTCCTTGCTAAATTTTACTATTAGAACTGTACGTTGACCGGTTCTTGCACAGAAGCCATATCCTCAACCTCGAAGAACTCACGCTGCTTAAAGCCAAACATACCTGCAAACAAGTTGTTAGGGAAGATCTGGATCTTAGTGTTTAGGTCGCGAACACCACCGTTATAAAAACGACGAGCAGCTTGAATTTTGTCTTCTGTATCAACTAATTCAGCCTGTAGCTGTTGGAAATTCTCACTTGCACGAAGTTGCGGGTAGTTTTCAGCAACGGCGAAAAGACTTTTAAGTGCACCCTCAAACATGTTTTCAGCATCTGCAGTCTGTTTAACACCCTGAGCATTCAGTGCATTAGCCCGAGCCTCAGTAACGCGCTGGAATACGCCGCTCTCGTGCTCAGCATACCCCTTTACAGAATTAACAAGGTTAGGGATAAGATCAAGACGTCGCTTCAGCTGAACAGTGATATCGCTCCATGCTTCGTCAACACGTACATTTGCGGTAACTAAACTGTTATAAGTAACCCATAAAAAGATGGCAACTACGGCAATAATACCAAGTGCAACTAATAACCAAACCATTTTTTTCAACTCTCCTGTTGATTGTTTATTACGTTCATTATACCGCTTTTAGCTAAGCGGTGATAGATAAACAGCAATTTTGATTAACCGTACTTAACCATTACCACTTAAGGGCAATGAACCTCGCTATCACAGGCACAAACAGTGCACTTACCAAAAAATCTGCACCTAAGAATGTGAGTGACAGTGGGTACAGAATTACCATCAGCAGAAGCGTCTTACCGCGTTTTTCGTATCCTCTGGCTGTGAGAGCTAAGAACGCTCCAAGGAGCCCTGCTAATGCCCCAAACAGTAATGCTATGGCTATATAAAGGAGGATAAAAGCGACATTACCAATGCCATAACTTGGATCGGTTTCAAATGTCTTTGTCGCATAGAAAAAACCAAGTGCCGATCCTGCAATAAAGCCGATGTTAGCGCCAAGGACAGTAGCTAGGAGACCTCGTCGACGCGGCGCTTTAGTTGTCGCTTGCGAAGTAGTGCTGTTTTGTTCATTCATATCGTTATTGTAGCAGAGCCACCAATGCAAACACCTTTCAACTAAAAAGAGCACCCGTTAGGGTGTTCCTTCTAGCTGGTGGGCGAGGAGGGACTCGTTATCTTCTTGCTCGCAGCCGGCTAAAGCCTAAGCTGCTGCGGCCAAGCAAGGACTACGATCAATTGCCGACATGGCAATTGACGCCTATCGGGTTCGAGTCTCTCGTTCTTATCATGCAACAAAGGAGACAGCATATTGTAATACGCTGTCTCCTTTGTTGGTGGGCGAGGAGGGACTCGAACCCTCAAGGCTTATTCAGCCAGCGGATTTTAAGTCCGCCGCGTATACCAATTCCGCCACTCGCCCATGATCGCTTCTATCGTAGAGCAATTTTATGGAGGCACCTACCGGATTTGAACCGGTGTACGCGGTTTTGCAGACCGCTGCGTAACCACTCCGCCAAGGCGCCGTAACCTCAGTATTATACCTAAAATCAAGACTAATACAAAACCAATAGCATACAGGCAATATTCTCTAAAAGAATAACACCCCCTAGATGAGGAGGTGTTATTCAATGAGTGTCTCTCTGGTCTAGATAAGGTGCCAGTTGGTTCCATCACCCATGAAGTCTTGACTTGCATTTTGGATGTTTAGCACATAAGACGCATCGCCGTTGATTGTTGTATTGTTCTGACCAACAACAATGACAGCGTTAGTGGTAGAGTCTGTCTTTTTGACACGGACCCATACACCGTTACCAACTGGAGGAAGCGTAATCGTGAATCCACTCGTACTTGCGTTACAAAGCAAGAAGTCGTAGTTAACACAGGTGTAAGCAGCGGTCTTTACTGAAGCAGTAAAGGTTCCACCACCGCTACTAGCTGGTAGCTGCTCGGCAGGAACTTTACCGTCAGCACCAAGTGTTGCAACACCGTTAGCTGCACCCTTTTCTGTTGCATTTACTTTTCCGGCTAGGCCTGGAACGGTTGGAGCATCGGCAGTTCCACTTAGGTCACCTGCAAGCTGCAGGATACCCTTGCTCGTAGTTGTTGCGTCAGAAATACTGGTCGTGGGAGGAAGCTGAGAAGATGGGACTTTACCGTTGGCGTCAAGGCTAGCAACACCGTTAGGTGCGGCTTTTTCAGCAGCATCGATACGGCCGTTGATCTTCGTATCAACATCAGCCTTTAGGTAGTAACGAGCATCACCGCGAGCGTCATTGTGGTAGTGCAGGTGATGATCTGCACCAAGGCCGGTTAGAGCACCGTGATCGGTAACTCCACCGCTTGAAGTAATAGTTGCAGGAATCCAAACTCCTGCCTGGAAGACAAGTGATTGACCATCGCTAGGAGTAGCTACGTCAACGTCGCCAATGTC
>PJQJ01000006.1:52025-53303 GCA_002861585.1 Candidatus Saccharimonadota bacterium
AGTCGTGCCATATTTTTTTGTCGTTCCTTTTATATACACATTAACGTTGTTAATGATATTACTCTTATGGTTCCTAAGTATAGACAAAGCGCTCATGCTAAGCAAGGAAAAAACATGCGAATTTGCTGTTTATAATAACGAAACAGCCATTAACAGTAGTGCTTGATTACGTACTAAAATATTATCGATTTGGAACGTATATATTATCGATAATTTTGACAATCGCGGTTTTGATCTAGAAAAATATTATACTAATGCACTCTAATGAGAACTATGAAATTTTAAGATCTAAGCCACCAAACTTAAGTATTAGAAACAGGACTTGGATTGAGTTTCGATGCAGATAGTGGTGGTTCGTTTTTCTTTCGAATAATGCAGTAGTCTTCACCTCTTTCAATAACGAATTCATATTCTGGTATCTCATGTCCGCACACGACAACAAATACATTATTGTTCTTATGAAGCTGGTCGTACTGACTACGCCGTAGCGGTATACGTTTGCGACAGTCCTCATCAGAGCATTCGCAGAAAAATTGCAGCACTAGATCGTCGTCATGTATCAATGACTCCTGACCATCCTCTTTAGCGATCTCTTTGATTTGTTTGTATTGCTCTTCGATCGCTCGATTTCGCTCACGGAAGTACACTTCGTTTTCAGCTAATCGACGCGCAGAAAATGGTTGTTGCATAAGAACTATTATAGCGTAAGATGCATAGCAGCTATAAGGCTAAATGGTCACGAAGTTTCTGGGCCGCTACCTTGCGCATACTCAGCTCATTCTTTTGCTCGTCGGTCATCTCTGCAAATGTTTGAGTGCTACCTTTCGGCTGAAAGATCGCATCCCACCCAAACCCATTGCTCCCTCTGGGAGGTACGACGTATCCCTCGACTACCCCCTCAAAGTACTCTACTTCACCAGCTTCCGAAATGAACCCAATAATCGTTTGTGCCTTTGCGTGGGTGTCTCCACGTCCTTGCGCAATGCTGTAGAGCCCCTCAACACCAACCGCTGCTAAAAACCACTTGATCAATGGACCAGGAAGTCCGTTGAGGGCATTTAAGTAGAGTGAAGTATCCTCAACAATAAATGGTCCGCTCCGGTATCTTAAAGCCTCTCTTAACTTTGCCTCTATGACAACCTTAGGATCGATATGTTGAATCTCAGCTAGATCTATTTCGAGGCCTTCAATACCTGGAATAACTGATTTTATCTCGTTGAGTTTGCCAGCATTGCCAGTAATAAAGAGGAGTTTCATTTTTTGATGATATCATGAGCA
>PJQJ01000006.1:53336-64974 GCA_002861585.1 Candidatus Saccharimonadota bacterium
ACTGGTAAAAAGCACTTCTTTCGCATTATTCTTATAGGTAATGCAGCAAGGAGAAACATTTAAACTAAGCCGGGTGATCCTCACGTCACTACTGGCGGCACTCATTGTCATACCCCTCGTCTTGGCCTACAAATATAAAGAAATTTTGGCAGTCGTCCTGAGTGACAAAACCGAAACAGAGCAGCTAATAGCAGAGGCGGTATCGCCTGTTGCTGATCGTAAAGTCTATATTAGCTGTGAGCCGATTAGTCAAAGTGGCAACTCCGATACAACTCTTACAAGGGGCGAGACGCCGTTTATTGGCAGGTGGGCAACACCAGTCATCCTGCTTACCGAGGAAACATGTTTAAGTATTGATACTTTCAGTAACCTCACATCAAAAACAGATGCAACGACAGAACAGTTACAAGCACTTATTACCATCTCGCATGAGGCCTTTCATACAACTGGAGTAATTCAAGAGGATGTGGCTGAATGTTACGCAGTACAGCGAATAAGCGACATTTCTAGAAAATTAGGTGCAACCATTGAGGAAGCCGAACAGGTTCAGGACCGAGCTGTTTCCCTGCAAAGAAGAACTGCATCAGATGAATACATTACAAGTGAATGTCGTGATAATGGTCCATACGATTTAGATCCAGCAAGAGCTGGTAGCTTTCCCTACTAACGCACCTGCTCCATTACGAAACCTTATTCTCAAGAAAGTCTCTGACTACCTTGATAAGCTGCTTTTTGTCGTCACCAGCCAACCCAAAATAAGGCTTTATGGCTGAAGCAAGCGTCGGAGAGAACCCAGTCATTGGATCATCACCACGATGCGACGGCTCCAATACTACAATGTCACTAACTGACGTTCCCGAGTAGAAGGTTTCACTCGGCATGATATGCCATTGTTGGTCCCTTGGGATCAAACCCTGTTCGCGTACTACCAGCTGATTTAACAGACACCGCGGGGCATGACTAGCGACTGAAATCTGCACCACCTCCGTTACTGTCTGCTCATTAAAATAGGATGCAGCATGAGTTACCTCATCAAGCGTATTGGTAATCACTTCCTTGGCCTCAAGACTATTTAGCCGCTGCAAAAACAGGTCGTACTGTTGGGGTTCTACATCTTCCAATTGCTTACGTAAACGAGGAAACTCTTGTAGTCGTGATACGTTATCTATAAGAAATCTTCTTGTGTAAGCACCTTCAGTGAGGCCATCCCTTCGTGACGGTCCGCTATAGATAACCGACACGACTTCAGTCTCAGCAGGAATAGCAAGCAGTGTTTTTGCAAAAAGCGGAAGCGGGCCTAACCGATCCTCCTTAGGATCACCCCAGACAAACTCTTCCCATCCAGGGGCTTCTAAGTGATACACGTGCAGTAAGATTCCTACTTTAGCCATACATTTGCATCAGACTTGCTGTCCTTCGTTGCCTTCAATTTCATCAATAGTAGCTTGCAATACCGTTACTACGTCTTTGAAGTCCTTCTGCGCATAGTCCATTTGCTCGGCAAACTCTAAAACGTCATCGAGATCATCAAGATAATCGCCGTACCAGCCAATATCCCGTTTCAGTAGTGCAACTGCCGTCCAAAAACCTAATAGGGCCTTTTTGTAGTCTTCTCCGCCATTTTGATCGCCAATTTTATCAACAATCTTCGTACCAATGCGCTGATATTCGGCGATAACGGTCTTTGCAGCTTCGGCATTACGCGCCTCATACGCCTCCTGCAACTGTTGCTTCAACCCTGCTAACTCCGGCGTTTCTTCAAACCCTAATTCTGCTGGCAGCGAATCTATGCTTCGCTCATGCAGCTCTTCTGGTGATTGTAATGCAGGTGTCGTCTCGGTCGTAGGATCTTGCTTTTCCATAGATATAATTATAAGGATTATATTATTTAAGACTAAACGGTGGGTACTTATCTGTTACTAGCAAAAGGGCATATGCCTGAACCCTCAGTCCCCATCTACCTACTCCAACGACGAAATCAAAAAGATTTTTAGGATAATTACCTGTAAAGAGTATGGCAAACCAAGCAATAACAGTCGCAAGTATGGCAGCAATAGCTAGCACCATCAGTACAACGTAATGCGGCAATGCCAGTAACCATTTTACTAGCGGTAACCAACGGTTAAGGTCTTTCTTAACATTTGGATAAACAAGATCCAATCGTACAGATTGCTTATCTTCGGTTGAAGGATATTTATCAGTCAATAAAAACAGGTAGGCGGCCACTCGTGCTGAAAAGCGCTGCAACTCAAGGTTGAAATCAAACCACCAGCGTGGGTAACGTTGCCTAAAAAGAATCATCAGTGCTGTCACAGCAAAAAGACCAACAATAATACCGCCTTCATCCTCAAACTCACTCTTATCATTGAATAGACTGGCAAGGCTTTCGAAGCTAGACATAGTAAGAAGTGTCAGGATTACTAGGATTGGTATTGTTAAGAAGATTCGAAAGAATGTCGTCAGTCGTGACTGTTCTTTAGGATAATCGATATCGAAGCTAGCGGGGTATGATTTTGACTTTATAATCACGGCACATTCGTCCTTTGTTGTTAATAACTGCTATAACCGTAGCTCTTTAGGAGAGACTTGGCAATACTACTTGCTAAAACGTAAAAGTAACTATAGCTAGTTGATAACACATATCTGAAGCAAACTCTTGTTTATGCACTTACTTTTTCATCTGTTACCCTAATTATTTAGCTTAGGTGCTTCCACTAATCTTTTGATAAGTATTGGACCAATAATGAAGTATCCTAGTGCAGTAATTAAGCCTGGAAAATAACCGTTATTTATAACCGCAAAAATGACATGCGCAATTGCATTACCGCATACTCCATACACTGCAAAAAACCAAACAGGGAGCATAAAAATTTTATGTCGTCCTATCAGTCCAAAAACTGCGCCTAGTATAAAAAAGAAATACGCAACCATATTGAACAATACAAAGGTCTCTATAGGATAAGCTGGTGAACCATCAACGATATCCGGAAATTGAGCATTAAAGCCAGTAATATATTCCTCGGCGAAATGAAGCAACTGCCACGCAACCGCAAATAAATACACAGGAAGTACACATTGATAATTATGACCCCTACGCCAACTGATCAGCCAAAAACCTAAAAAAGCGATCGGTATAGCCGGTAAAAACGTCACTATAAGCGATAGACCTGAAGACTTGGTCAGTATCAACGCCCCGAAGGCAGTAGCCAAAAACGCACCAACAAGGGGAAACGATTTGTCTATGTTTATGTTTTCTTTTTTGTTCATTTTTTAACTATAGCAAAAAGCACTTAGACAAGGAGGATTTTAGACCGGGGGTTCAGTGCTATAAATTACTTTTCCTGCATCTGTTGCCAGAGACGATATTTTTCAAGCCATGGCTCTAGTTCTCTTTTTGTTTTTGTCTCAGCATCTTCTTTAGCCTTCTCTATAAGAGAGTCAATAGCTTCAATTAAACGATCAATCCTTACGACTATTTCTGGTTCTAAATCTATTAGCTTTTGCTTGGTTGCAAAGATATACATTGTTTCCGTTGAAAACAGATTTTTTCGAGCGTAGCTCCAATCGTATTCACTTGCACTAGCTTCGGTATTCCCTAATGCTTGAGCAACATAAAACAGACTGTCATTTGCCGAATTCCGAAGTTTATTTGCACTGGCCCACTCTTCTTCAGGATAATTAACAGTTAATTCGTCCACTTTGCCATACATGTATTCCGTAAGTGCGAGTGTCTCTTTCCACAGAGGATCTTCGCGAAGTTTTTTCGGTACTGCTTTCATGATTCAAGTGTAGCAAAAAGAGTCTCAATAGGTCTCTTTGACTAGAAGTTCGGTATAATCTAGTGGCTCTAAATACTTATAATTTTTCTAATCTTACTTATCGTAGAGCCCACTTTGTCATTTGTGGTATCTATCTTAATGAAAGAGTCCCATTTATCATTTGTGAAGTAGCTGTAGTGCTGACGAACCATACTTTCGCCCATAGATAAATGCTCGCCTCGATTCTTATCTCTGGAAATAACGGTTTCTATACCAGGCAGCAGCAGTATGCGATAGGTTATAGGAGTACGATTTTCGATACTACATAATAATTCATTCGTAACATGTCCATGGATGATTACTCTGTAACCAGCATTCAAAAAATGATCAGCCAAAGCTCCAATTGTATCGCCGGCTATATCCCACTTGTTAAACGATAGTACATCCTCCCCATTAGATGTCATTTTATGCTGGAAGCCCTCTACTATCATGTAGTTGATATGCTCAATATCTATATCAACGCACTTTCCCAGTTCTTTTGCCAAGTTTCGAGCAGTAGTGCTTTTTCCGGCTCCAGCTGGTCCAGTAAAGACAAGAACTAACCTGTCATCTTGCAAATCATTATTCATAGATGCAATAGTATCAAAAAGAGGTCGTTCTGACCTCTTTAGTTAAAAGAGCTCTTGCGGCACTTTGATCTGGCAGGTAATTTAATGTGATCCAGCTCTCAGGATCATTTCGATTTGCGGTATAGACTTCATATACTCTGGCCTACCTTCTTCCTCTGGAACTTCTGTATCATTTTCCTCAAGGCCAATCCCCCTAATGGACACACTTAGAACCCAAGATATAGAATATGAAGCTAATTTATCATGGAGCTTAGAAGATATTTTGCTTAAACCAGCTTAACTATACAAAACTTTACAAATTTCAATACCCTTACAGATTAGTTAACACAAAATGTAAAGCAGAAATAGAATGATACAAAATTACACGTTTTTAGATACCTACAAGGAGTTAACTATCGAATTTGTGAAAATTCTACGTGTAGCGCTAACATCATTAACAATTCGATATATTGGTTCTCTTTCAGATTGTAAAGCTTTCAATCTGTCGTATTTTGTCGGGTTTATAAGATGTTTGAATAGATCAGCCAAATCAACTTATAAGGCTTTGGGAGTTAACAGACCCGACGACACTATGCGCCTGGCTATTCCTTTGATTGACCATACTATTAGGACAATTCCTAATATATTCGCTGCCGTTACTATAAGTTGCGTAGCAGCAAACCGCTCAGCACTAAAATAAGCACCCGAACCAGCTATAGCAGTAACAAGAGGAGCCACTATAGAAGTACCGCAAGCCACACAGTTCGAACCTATAATTACCACTAAAGCTCCGCTGTTACTTTTAACAAATCCTAAACGCTGACTGCCAACCTGCCAAAGAAACACAAGCAACGTAAGATTAATTGCTAGCAATACAGAAAAAATAAACCTTGAAAGATTGATTGGATTGTTAATAGTAAAAAAGTTAATATAGGCATCAAATATAAAATCTAATTTATCTGCTAGCGTAAGAACGGGCGAGGTTAAGATAAATGCCAGCAAATTTATGTTTACTAGCCATAGCAAAACACTAATAGTAATAAACCAAAGCAGTAGAAAACTTAGGAAGTAGCGTCGCTGCTTTAGAATTTGTTTGGTGGTGTAGTATGATTTCATAGCTTTGCGGCAAACATTGCCAAATTTATAAAGAAGTTGCGTCATAACATTATAGCCCCGTTTTGCCCCATTAGGTACAGCAGCTCATCTTACTCACATCCTTAGTAAACGATATGGCAGCTATTTTTATAGCCTCAGACATAGTCGGGAATACAGGTAAGGTATCAATAATGTCATCAATTGTGTTCTTATTGCGGATATGAACCATTGCCTGAGCTATTAAGTCGGCAGCATTTGGTGCCAAAATATGAACACCCATTACGACTCTTGTCTCAGGATGTATCGCCATACGTATGACTCCTTCCGTTCTGCCAGTAATCAAAGCCTTTGATACTTTGTCCATTTCAACCGTTCGGCAAGCACAAGCATTAAACTCAGCCATCTGCTCTTCTTCGGTATAGCCTACCGAGCCGATAGCAGGATCAGTGAACACGGCCCAGGGAACAGCTTTATAATCAACGATTTTACTTGTACCCTTAAATGCATTATCTACTGCAATAGTGCCTTCTTTACCAGCTGTCGTTTCCAGCCTTAGCGGCAGGTTCGTTACGTCTCCAACTGCATAGATATTCGGTTGCGACGTTTGTAGCGTTTTAGATGTGACTACGGCTTGCTTATCATCTACCTCTACGCCAACCTCACTTAGGCCGAGGGCAGCAGTATTAGGAGTTTTGCCAGCAGCTAGCAAAATCTCATCTACCACGACAGTCTGCTCACCATCATTGGTGTTATATGAGATTACCTTTTTACCTTCTTCAACCACCACTTTTGTTACCTTAGCACCCTTAACAATTGCAATACCCTCGGCAGTCAATGACTGCTCTAGCCTGTCTGTTAATTCGGTCTCAACCCTAGGCATGATACTCTTGGCTCTTTGCAAAATAGTGACCTTGCTACCAAACCTGCTGTAAATTTGCCCCAACTCTAGACCAATAGGGCCAGCACCAATAACAGCCAGTGCTTCAGGCAGTTCTCTTAGCTTTAAGGCTTCGATATGCGTCAGATAGCCAGCTTCTTGCAGTCCCTTTATCTGAGGCACTGTAGCTTTTGAACCTGTGGCAATAATGAACTTCTCTGCTTCAATTATCTTACCGTTCACCTCGATAGTTCGGTCTGTAGTAAAACGAGCTAAGCCTTCTACTAAGGTAACGTTACCCAAGCCCTGCAATACCTGCTCATATTTTTCTCGACGTAACTCCTCGACTAAAGCAATTTCATCCCTTACTGCGGTAGCAAAATCCGCTCTATCCAGAGATAAATCAACCCCTGAGACTTTATACCGTGACGGCTGACTGATTTTCTCTGCTGCGTGTAGGAGAGCCTTAGAAGGCACGCAACCTACATTTAGACACGTACCCCCCAATGGTAAGCCTTCATTTATCATGACCGTCTTTATCCCAAGCTCATCTGCACGGATGGCCGCCGCAAACGCACCGGCACCACCTCCGACAATACCTAAATCATATTTCTCCATAATTACTGTCCTTTCGGCTGTACGACACGCTGGAAGCCGCCTGAACGTTTAATTGAGTAGAGCGTAATTATAATGGCAATTATCAGTATTACCCAGCTGTAATATCCTATAGCTATTGTGGCTGATAGAGGCAAGAAGAACCCTAAGACAGGAATACAGGCGGGACAAGCACCAAGCAGAACACCTGCAAAAGATGATGCAGCACTGGTTTTGGTTTGTGGCACACGACAACACTTGGCTACTTTCTTATCATAAATAAACAAGGCTGCTTGCGTGGCGATGATTATGGCAAATATTGGATATAAGATATTAGTAGGCCAATAGCTAAATAGCGTCTTTAGCCATATATCAAGGCTATGTAATGGTATAGCTGGCCATAAAAGAATTACTAGTAACACGAGCAGGCCAACGGCAGCAGAGAGTTTATGTTTCCAGGCTTGGAATATGACCATTATGTTGTCCTTAAAGCCGCCTCAAGTTCATCGGCTCGGGCAGGATAGCCATCGTCACGGTAAATAATCTTGCCGTCTTTATCTATCATTATGGTCGTATCTACGGCTCTTACCTTATACATCTTTGTAAGTTCCTCGCCGTTATCATAGGTCATCAGCCAGTCCGGTCCACCCAAATACTGCTTGAAATTCTCAATGTTTCTTTTCGGCTCTATAGAACTGACTACAATTTGAATAACATTTATTGCATTTTTATCTTGCACTTGTTTCAAAACTCTTGCTTCTTCGGCACACGGCGTACAACCTGTTGTTAGGATAAACCCGAAAACCACAGGCTTTCCCTTAAAATCAGACAGCTTCTTGTTCTCACCATCAATAGTCGTAAATTTAAAGTCAGGTGCTAACTGGCCTTTTTGCACGCCAGTTTCTAAATCTACCTTCTGGTCAGGAGTAGCGGTTTCTGTAGCAACAGAATTACTAGATACAGTGCTCTGTGATTGCTTATCGCGATTTTTTATTAGCAAGCCTGCAAAGATAAAAATACCAATTAATATACCTGTGATTAAGATAGTTTTTTTCATTTCTTCCTCTCTATTTATTTGTGGTAGTCCGCAGTTACGCAATCTTTACAATTATTTGAACTCTTGGACTGTGACATGACCCTTCTTATTGCCACCGCTAAAAGGGTCGCTATTAAAATTGTCATCGCTAGAATGAACAGTGGAGACTGAATAAATGAAAAGACTGTGGTTAAGCTAAGTCCGCCAATCAGAACTAATGGCAGCAGTAAACACAACGAGCATTTAAGGGCAAGTAAGCCCCCGATTAAGCTTGGTGATAGCTTATTATCTTTCACGTTAATAACCCCCTCAACTGCGGACTGATGCCCTCGTCATTCAGTGAATAATAGACTGTGCGGGCCTCTTTTCTGGTCTTCACTAGATTAACTGCACGCAACTTACTCAAGCTGTGCGATGCATTAGAAACTGACGTGCCAACCAATTTAGCTATGGCGGTTACGCTCAGCTCAGGGTGATGACGAAGCAGATAGCAAATTTTAAGTTTAGTTACATCGCCAATGACACCGCATTGACGAGCACATAGCTCAATTCCTTCATTGTCGTTTAACTCTTCTTGTAACTGTTGAATACTTGAACGCATATTCAAATATTATCTGTATTCTGCTATTTATGCAAATTATGCACGACGACCTAAGTTGCAAACCTCTGTCATTTGTTAAGTTCGAGCGTATTACTAACAAGCGACAACAAGACGCTCCAAGTAACCGCCTCTTACCTGTTAGACTTGGCTCAGTGAGCCGAACAGCTATTCAAAGAGAGCGATTACGGGCTAAGGTAGAATTTGCTAGAATATCTACTTTCAATTATTGAACTAAAGAACAAAAAGTTATACTACGTGCCAAACGACCCCTTTAGAGTAGTCGTTAAAACAAAGAAAAAGAGCTTTTTGGTTTATAATTCTAACATTTGGTGGGGCTAGAAGACTCTTACTCTCGACCGCGGAGTAATATAGGGGCCGCGCATTTTATCATGCTGTGATTATTTGCAGTAGATTGCAAAGGACATACTAAGTGATTAAGCTTCCCGAAGTAATAACCTAGTACGACTTAGGTATATAGGAAGCAAATTAGTAGACCTGCCATAATACTTTATCTTTGGGGATTGAGAATTAACTTAACTGTTATCAACACGGGTTAGTTGATACATCACCTTTAAATAGGTATAGAGATCCTCATGATCAACATAAGAATAAATTGTCCGTCGAAGTGATTTTCGCATTGTCGCCTCAATAACTTCACACTGCGCCAAAAAGGACTGATTAATCGAGATATATTTGGACCGACTATCTTCCTCGTTCTCATTTCTGGCGAGGATACCTTTTGATTCTAAAAGGTTAACTGCAGTAGTTATGTACGAAAGCGTTGTATCGAGCTGTTTTGCAAGATCGGTTAACCTGATGCCAGCATCTCCGCTATCTAGCACCGTACCAATAATAAGCCACTGCATCTTAGTGATGCCGTATGGCTTTAGCACCTCATCGGAGTGTTTTTGCAAAATACGATTAATGGACGCCTGCATAACACCTGCTTGATACGTAGTGAGAGAGGTGAGGTTGACTGCCTGGGACTGAGATTGATTTTCTGACTCTCTTGTCATGGAACTATATTATCAATTTATATTTACTTAGTAAAGTAAAGTATAATATAGTATTAAGCATGAGCGGCCAGCTCATCAAAATTACACTAAGGAGGTCTTAATGGCAGATTTAAATAATAAAGGTTTACTCGTTGGCGCAATGCTTGTTACGGGTCTACTCGTAGGTGGCGGCGTCGGATACGCAGCTGGCAACAACAATGGTGATAGTAAACCTAACGGTAATCAGCAGTCTACAGCTGCTCGCACCGATACAAAAGCAGCTGATTTACGAGTAGCTCTTAACAGCCTCGAAGCTCAGCACGTAGATTTAGCATCTACTGCTACTCGCGCAGGATTCGATGGCAGCCCAATGTTTGAGGCATCAGCAGGAGCCCTCGACGAAAACTCTGTCGCTCTTTCCAAAGCTGTCGGTAGTGTTTATGGTGAAGAAGCAGAAGCTAAGTTTCTAGAAATTTGGCGAAGTCACATCACCTTCTTTGTAGACTACACAGTTGCAGCAAAGACTGGTGACCAGGCAGGTATGGACAAGGCTGTATCTAACCTAAACGGATACGTCAGTGCAATCTCTGATCTACTTGGAGGAGCAACTGGTCTTCCTAAGGAAGCTGTTGCTGGACTAGTTTCAGAACACGTCGGCCTATTAAAGACCGCAGTTGATAAGCACGGCGCAGGTGACTACGCTGGTAGTTATGAAGCTCAACAGCAGGCTCGCGATCAAATTACAAATAAGATCGCCGATACGCTTGCCGGTGCTATCGTAAAGCAAAACCCTGAAAAGTTTAATAACTAGGGATACGCTAAGCGGAGGTGGCAGCTTGTCACCTCCGCTTCTCCGTACAATCAATTAATGAAAGGTTATGACAATGAATAAAGAATCTCTGGGCAAGACTATGGTCGTCGGTGTCGTTGTGATTGGTCTAGTAGCTGCAGCGGTTGCATTCAAAGGGACGGAGAATTCTACTGATCATTCATCCGGCACCATGCGTGGCATGAACGACTCAATGAGTGATACTACCTCCAGCCCTTCAGGCATTCAGGAGACGAACAAGGTCTCGTATAAAGGTTTTGATGTTGAACAGCCCAAGATTCGGGTAAAAAAGGGTACCACTGTTACATGGACCAACGAGGATAGCGCCAAACACGACGTGACGCCGACAACTGAAACAGAAGAATTTAAAACAAGTAAGCTTTTTGGTAAGGGTGAAACCTACTCTGTTACGTTCAATACAGTCGGTACGTACAGCTACTACTGCTCCCCGCATCCCTACATGAAAGGCACAGTTGAGGTCGTAGAATCATGAAGTTCATCCAAAGGTTATCGAGTCTCAAGTTAGTAGCAGTGACACTATTCGTATCAGCTATTGTAGGGTTCGGTGTAACATACGGTCTATCAGCTGGTGCAAGCAACTTCGTTAATGGAAATGAATCTTGCAACGGAACCTGTATTGCCCTTAAGGGAGAAGGAGCACATCCAACAACTATCGCTGTACCGGTTGGCAGTTTTGTGCAATTCAACAGTGCAGATGGTAAATCCCACAGTCTGAGCCTCGGCGGAGGTGGCGAAGAACATAGCCACACTGGTGATTTCTCGTCCGGAACTTTCGGTGCCGATGAGGCTTGGAGGGTTCAGTTCAAAGACGAAGGAACTTTTAAGTTCCATGACCACTTAAACCCAAAAATTAATGTCCTAATAATTGTCTATACTCCTGGGAAAGATTACAAAGTAGAGTAAAAATATGAATTTTATACATAAATTCCGTGCCCTCATTGATTCGTATACAATGTATGCTGTCACGTTATATAGCTTGCGGTTTCTCGTTGCAGCGGCTCTAATACTGCGTGCCTTCAATGTATTCGAGTACTCTACCCTTCTAACCCTTACCTTAAGTATCCTTCTTCTGGTTGTTACCAGCCTTGTGACCAACATAGCCCTATCTAAACTGTACCGTATCCCCGTAAACCATGAATCGGCCATCATCACTGGTATTATTCTCTTTTTCATCCTGGCTATGCCTTCAACTGGCTTCGACTATGTAGGGTTAGCGCTTGCTGC
>PJQJ01000003.1:0-1321 GCA_002861585.1 Candidatus Saccharimonadota bacterium
ATTTAGTAATGTCGAGAAACGTGGTTCGCTTAGAGTAACGAACAAAGCAAAGGGACTGCTGGTAGCTGCGTATGTGCTTCAGTTTTTGCCAATCATTGGTGGTGTGAGTCTGTATATTCTTTGGCTTTCAGGTCAGGGCAGTATGTATCTAATGCTGAGTGGCATACTGCTGCTAGCGGCTCCCCTAATTACAAAATACGGTTTAATTCTTCCGCTGATAATCGGAGAAAGATTTATCCAAGCACCACGGCAGCGCAAAATCATTGCAAAAACCGTCGACCAGTTGCGGCAACATAAAGCAATCAAGATAGCTATAGCTGGTAGTTACGGTAAAACAACGTTTCGTGAAATTCTATTTATTATTCTTTCAAACGGGAAAAGAGTAAGGGCTACTCCTGGAAATTACAATACACCACTTGGTATAAGTCGATTCATGAAGAGTGTGTCGGGAGATGAAGAAGTTCTAATTTTTGAATTCGGTGAGTATTACCCTGGAGATATAGCAGAGCTTTGCAATATGGTACAGCCTGATCTTGGAGTTATCACCGGTATCAATGAGGCACATCTTTCAAGATTTGGAACAATAGATCGAACGATTGATACGATATTTGAACTTGAAGATTTTCTTCAGAAAAAGCCCTTATATAAAAATCGCGACAACGAGAACGTTCAAAAGAGAATATCTGCCGATGATCCTTTGGCGTACAATCAATCAGGAGTGAACGGGTGGGAAGTTAAGGACATTGCTCTCTTGCCTATGAGTACATCTTTTGTACTGCAAAAAGAGGATCGGCACATCTTAGCTGAAACAGGATTGCTAGGTAAGCATGTTATCGGCCCTATTGTTGCAGCTGTATCAATTGCCGAAAGCCTTGGCCTGAGTGATGCCCAAATACAACAAGGGATAGCCGCTATTACTCCATACGAGCACCGAATGGCGCCAAGGATAGTTGGCGGCGCAACGATTGTCGATGACACCTACAACGGAAATGTCGATGGCATAAGAGCTGGCATTGAATACCTAAAGAATGTGCAGGCCAGCGGAAGAAGAATTTATGTAACTCCGGGCCTTGTAGAGCAAGGTGATCAAACGGAGGCTATTCATATAGAGATAGGCAGATCTCTTGCTCCTATTGCGGATATAGTGGTACTTATGCAGAACTCTGTGACACCATTCATCCAGAGTGGTCTTCAGGAGGGGCAGTTTAGCGGAGAGCTTGTTCTGATTGATAATCCCCTCGATTTCTACAAAAACATCGATCACTTTGTAGCTGCGGGAGACATCGTGCTTATGCAAAATGACTGGACCGATAATTACTCG
>PJQJ01000003.1:1652-5170 GCA_002861585.1 Candidatus Saccharimonadota bacterium
TTCCGGCGATGCACGGTCCTAACGGTGAAGATGGTGCCTTGATGGGCATATTGCAAATGGCAAATATACCTTTTGTTGGGTGCGATGTTGCGGCAAGTGCTATCGCTATGGATAAAGTGCTCTCAAAACAGATAGTTTCGAGCAAGGGGATAAAGACACCAAAGAGCATTGCTTTTACAAGTTTTGAATTTACTGCTGGTAGTGAACGTATTCTCAGTAGTATTAATACTGATTTAGCGTTTCCTCTGTTCGTAAAGCCCGCTCATTTAGGATCGAGCATTGGAATTACGCGAGTGGCCTCTTCAGATCAGCTGCTAAATGCCATTGAGGTTGCGCTACATTATGACAATAGGGTTATTGTTGAAGAGGGTGTCTCTAACCTTATTGAAGTAACGGTGCCAATTATAGGAAACGAAGAACTGCAGGTCGCCCTCGTGGAGCAACCATTACTTACGGCAGATGACTTTTTTGATTTCGAGACAAAGTATATTGGTCAAGGTAAGAATGGCGGTGGTAAGAAGGGTTCAGGTCAAAAAGGCGCCCAAGGTTACAGTAAATTACCCGCTGACATCTCAAAAGATCTGTATGATCAATCAGTAGAGGTTGCCAAGGCGTCGTATAGGGCAGTTGGATGTAGTGGTATAGCGCGGATTGATCTTCTTATAAACGGCAAAACGAAAGAAGTGTACTTTAATGAGCTAAACCCGCTACCGGGTAGTCTATATGCGCATAACTGGCGTGCAGCAGGATTACCGACAGTTCAACTAGTAACTAGGCTAGTGGAGTTGGCGGAAGCAAGGCATAAGAGTAAAGAGGCGCTAGAGTCTACTTTCCAAACAAACTTTTTAAAGCAATTTTAAAGTATACCTGTGCTGCTAACGGCAATTACATACTCTTATGTATAGTGCTCATGCTATAGTTAGGGTATTATGCAGCAAAAAAGAGTTTTACTTGTTTTTGGGGGTGAGTCACCAGAGCATTCTGTATCGCTAGCAAGCGCTAAGAGTGTCTTTGAAGCTATCAATAAGGATCGATTTGTCGTTGATTTATGTTACATCGACCAAGACGGAGTGTGGTGGAACGTAGACCACATTGGTGCCTCTGGCGAAGAGATGCAACGAGAGAATAAGTTAGTGCCGATCTTAGGCTCTGCCTGTTTTGTAAGGGTTCCAGATGGCAAAACGGTTCGACCAGATGTTATCCTGCCGGTGCTGCATGGGGCAAACGGTGAAGACGGAAGCGTGCAGGGTCTAGCGCAGCTGCTGCACATGCCAATTGTCGGGCCAAGCTTGTTGGCCGCGGCTATTACCATGGATAAAGACGTCACGAAGCGGTTGCTTCGTCTTGCTGCCATCGATGTTATCGATTGGGTCACATGGCATACTTTCAATGAACGTCCAACGTTTGCTGAGATGCAAAACAGGCTTGGCTCTGTCCTGTTTGTGAAGCCAGCAACTGCCGGATCATCCATCGGAGTAAACAAGGTCAGAAACGAGCAAGAGTTCGATGCAGCACTGAATGCTGCGGCAGAACATAGCTCTAAGGTTATTATCGAAAGTGCCATCAATGCACGGGAGCTTGGAGTTGCCGTGCTTGGTAATGATCGACCAGTAACGACTCATGCGGGTGAAATTACTCCGGAAGCAGAATTTTATTCGTACGATGCAAAGTACGCCGAGACAAGCCAGGCAAAGGTTACTATTCCTGCAGAGATATCCGAAGCCGAAGATAAGCGGTTGCAGCAACTCGCTATCGATACATATCGAATGCTTGAGTGTCGGGGACTAGCACGAGTAGACTTCTTTTTGACTGATGATGGACGAATTATCGTCAACGAAGTTAATACCCTGCCTGAATTTACGAATATTAGTATGTATTCAAAGTTGTGGCAAAACGCAGGTATAGGATATGGGGCTCTGATTTCGCGCTTGATAGACCTTGCTTTTCAGCAGTACAATGGCGTAGAGAAAGAGGAGTCGTAGCGTGGAGTTTATAATGCTATTTTTACTGTTTTTGGCTGTTATATTTGTTCTATCAGGTATCAAGATTGTTAACCAGTACGAGCGCGGAGTTGTCCTAACGCTCGGTAAGTTCAGTGGTATTCGAGAACCTGGCCTTCGAATCGTTATTCCAATCTTTCAGCAGATTACAAAAGTCGATGTTCGCTCAACACCTATTGATGTTGCGAAACAAGAAGTTATTACCAAGGATAACGTCACGCTGCATGTTGATGCAGTTGTCTATCTTCGCGTTAAGGACGCAGCAAAAGCGGTACTTGAAACAACTAACTATATCTATGCTACCAGCCAGTTTGCTCAGGCGGCTCTTCGTGACGTAACAGGCAATGCTGATCTTGACTACCTGCTGGGTAAAAGGGATGAAATTAGTCAACAAATCAAAGAGATTGTTGATGCGCAGACGGAGCAATGGGGTATTGATGTTGAGAGTGTAAAAGTGCAAAATATCGAATTACCTCAGGACATGAAGCGAGCAATGGCCAAGCAGGCCGAAGCAGAGCGTGAGCGCCGTGCAGTTATTATTACAGCCGAGGGTGAAAAAGCTGCCGCCCAGCAGGTTGCCGATGCTGCCGCAATGCTAAGCGCGACTCCTGGTGGTGTCAGTATTCGTACTCTTCAGACGCTTGAAAAGATATCTGTTGAAGCAAGCCAGAAGACACTCGTCGTACTGCCATCCGACCTTACTAATACACTAAAAGACGTCCTGCATAAATAGTGAATCTCTTGTCATTTCGACCAATCTTTCCAAAATCTCGAGCAAAACGCATACTGCTGATTGCCCTTACATTTACTATTGTCGTGCCGCTGATTCTTATTGCGCGGGCGCTGATTACGCTCGGAACTGTATCGACGTACCGCGAACACTGGGAGGCGCAGCTGCGGCAGACGCCTCCGTCAAATGTCATCCGAGTAGTTGGATTAGGGGATTCAGCCATGCAAGGTATTGGCGCCAGTACCCCGGATGAGAGCGTCTACGGCCGTATATCCGAGCATATTGCAGCGCGTACTGGACGACCGGTTTACCAGGCTAATATTAGTGTAACGGGTGCGAAGGTGGCAGATGTGCTTCGCGATCAGCTACCACAGTTACAGAAGTTGCAGCCAGATATTATCGTTGTTTCAGTGAGTGGTAACGATGCTAATCAACAGGTTGATATAAAGCAGTTTGAGCGCGATATTAATACCCTTTACGCGGCACTACCAAAAGACATAACGATCGTTTCGGATGTGCCAGGAGTTGATCACCGCGAGGCATATCAGCCGATCTTGTTAGAGGCTGCGTCGAAACATGGTTTGACCGTTGCTCCGGTGTACGAAAACTTTGCACCACACGATGATAAGATTACGTCCTATGCTGGTGATTTTTTCCATCCAAGCTCTAAAGGTTATAAATATTGGTTTAACGCCTATCGACCGGCGGTTGACAAACTTCTAGTATCTATTGAAAAAACAGAGTGATTTTTATACAATACTTTGGTACTAATGCGGCTCTTTAGCTCA
>PJQJ01000025.1:0-7237 GCA_002861585.1 Candidatus Saccharimonadota bacterium
AGCTCATCGCCAAATTTTGCCCAGTGACCAGAAGTTTCGTACAGATCACGCTTCGTAATATGCGGTATCCATACTTTCTGAAAACCCGCTGCTTCACGAAGTTGGTTTGATAGATCAGCTAATTTTTCGCGTAGTACAGTACCGCGCGGCGTAAAGAGCGGCAGACCGGAACCAACCATATCAGAAAACGTAAAGAGATCTAACTCTTTACCTAGTTTACGGTGATCGCGCGCCTTTGCCTCTTCGAGCATCTGCAAGTACTGAGCCAGCTCTTCTTCGGTCGCAAATGCTACCCCGTAGAGCCGCTGCATTTGAGGATTTGTCTCCTTGCCTCGCCAGTAGGCACCTGCAACACGCAGCAGCTTAAATGCGCCAACTTCGGCAGTTGTTTCAACATGTGGACCGCGACAAAGATCAGTAAAGTCACCATTTTGGTAAAAAGAGACCTGATCTATTGCAGCGTCACCATCGGCAGCAAGGCCAAGTTCGGCAGTATCCAAATCTTTTGCCACTGTAGTTCCAGCACGCTTAAGGTCATTTAGCAGCTCTTCCTTATAGGGCTGTTTTCGTTCTTGAGCCCAAGAAATCGCCTCATCAACGGCCTTCTCGGAGCGCACAAACTCTTGCTTCTGTGCGATAATCTTGCGCATCTCTTTTTCGATTTTACCAAAGTGATCTTCTGATATTTTTGTATCGCCAAGATCGATATCATAATAAAAACCATTTTCAACAACGGGACCAACGCCAAATTTAGCCTCAGGCCATAGGTGCTGTACTGCAGTTGCAGTAATGTGAGCAAGACTGTGTCGCATTGCATATAACTGATTTTCGTCCATAACTGACTCCTTCTTATTTGATAGAATTAAAAAACGCGCTGTTTTATGGCTTTGAACGATTCAAAAACATAAGATAGCGCGTCTCGGACCCAATATTGGTATCGGGCGGTTCCACCGGACTTCCTGCATATCTTGCAGGCACTTATGAGAGAACGTTGTCGCACGTTATCACTTCCCACGAAGCTCGGCGAGTGGTTAGGTCGCGTCATAGCCTACCATCATTGTAACATACCTTGCGCATGACCTCTGTTTTTGATATGATTTGTTGGCGTTAAACAAATAGGGGCAATTAGCTCATTTGGCTAGAGCGTCGCATTGACGTTGCGAAGGTGGCAGGTTCGAATCCTGCATTGCCCACCACGAAAGGACTTCCTGCTATTCAGTAGGAAGTTTTTTTATTGTCACAAAAATCATAACCACAGCGATAGCACTGGACTCGCTAGTGTGAGCTCGAAGAGTATCTAGATAGATAGTTGGACGACGCGAGAGATAGCATAATCCAGTACCACTTAGAAAACCTCTCCCTTTTCCTCATCATGGACTTTCATTTATCCACTTATCCCCTAAAGTTTTCCACTTAGATTTGTAGCTAATTTGCTCCTTACATATACCATTTAGGATATACACTGTCAGAGGGTAACATCACAATATGCATAAGTACTATCCGACCACGCTATTGCTTTTTTATAGTGTTTATGCTATATTATTTACATGGCCGATAAATCAATTACAACCACACCACAGAAACGTTCGAAATTAGATAAGTTTCAGTTATTTTTTGAATACTCTTTAGACACTACTAAGACAGCTAAAAAGTAGTTAGAACCACCCACACTTTTTAAAACTTCGTGCTAATACAGCACGAAGTTTTAATTTATCCCCAATTCCATTGATAGTTATACACTAGCATTTTAATAAGCGATATGACAATATATATACATGTTTTGTATTAATTGTTTCCACCCTAAAACAAGTGTTATTAACTCGAGGGGTCACAAAAAGATGCCAAGTATCTGGCGGCGTCGTACCTGTCCTCAGTGCGGTTTTACTTTTACGACATCGGAGGTTTTACCACTAGATGAACTCCTAGTCATCCATAAGAACAATGGGGCCAAGGCTGCTTATAGTCGAGGGCTGCTTCTTGCTAGCATTATAGACTCCCTACGGCCAACCGGTGCTGATATATCACAAGCTTACTGGCTAGTAATAACTGTTGAGGAAAAAATTATTGCAGCACAAAAGCAGCGGAATGCATGGCAACCTGTCAGTACCGAACTACTTGCACGTCTTACATATGAAACTCTTCTTGCCTTCAATACTGTTGCCGGTATAACGTACGGTGCAGCACATGGGCTTATGGCAGCGCCAACACAGAAGCGAAAGCGCGGCCGCCCATATCAACTATAGCCTTCTGAGCTAGTCAGCCTTTAAGAACTACTAATGGTCTTGTCGTCTTTAACGACTGCCTTTTCTGTAACATCAAACTTATCAAGATATTTGCCGAGCAGCAGACGTGTTTGTGAATTAAGCGCAGCTGAGGCACCATAAGCAATCGTTGTAATCGGCATCATTAGCCACTGTAGCAGCATAAATATATTACGATGCCGCTTGTAACGCTCTGGACGCGGCGGTAGCATCTTAAACGATAAGAATACCGTAATGAATAACCCGACCATCGCAAAGCGCTGGAGCGTGCTCACAATCGTAGGTAATTCATGCGCTACGATTGACCTGGTAGCCTCAGGATTAATATATAGCGGCGCCCAGGCACCAAATGCGACTATCAACGACGCACTTGCCCAGCTAACATGATTATCTATGAGGCGCAGTAACTTAGCCAAAAAATCGAACAACGGAACGGTGCGGTTTTTACGGAAACCACGTGTTGCAACAAACGCAATATCTGAAGCACCGTAAGCCCAGCGTCGAACCTGCACAAATTGTGCCTTTAGAGTTTTACGAGTCGTCTCAGACAGCACGGCATCTTGGTAGATAGGCACGAATATCGGTACGACATCGTACTTACCATCAAAGTGGAAATACGATCGCCAAAACTGATGACCGTCCTCAACTACCGTACGAACACTCCAAAAGTCCATATCCACGAGGGCGCGCATTCCCTGTGAATGAGATGCAAAGTTCCTAAGCATGTGCGGACGGAGCGACATTACAATATTGAAGAATGAATTACCAGTCGCAACTACGCGCATCGGAGCTGGCACATCCCAAATATTATTTAAAAACAGTGCAATTGGTTGGAATGATAGGTTCTGACGGTCAGCCTGAATAATAAATTCATATGTAACGTATGAAAAGTATGTTTTGTGAGCACGATTATCCGAATCGAGAGTTGTTACGATGACGTTATCGTACTCAATCCTCTGCTCTTTAAGCCATCCCTTCAACCACTTACCTGCCCACGTAATGTTACCTCCCTTACCAACCACTTCACCCGGCAAGTCATGCGGATGCTTTACTGCCTGTGCCGAGTAAAAGTGTCCCCCGTACTCCTTAATAAGATCGGTTGCAGTCCTCTCTATTGCTTCACCGCCGCGCTCTTCGTAAGCAATAACGAGGATCATATGACTAAGATCATAGTCACTCTCTAGTAACGCTTGAATCGTTGGCTCTAGGACATCACGGCTCTCGTTATATGTAGCAATAATAACAGCATTGTACAGATCTGAGGGCTTTGGGTACTGGCCTTCTGGCGCTGCAACAATCTGTTCAAGATTATGACGATGCCGCGCATTCGCCCATCCCTTAAAATCATCCCGTTGTAGTGCTTCGGATGGATTTTCCAAGTCATTGAGTCGCTGTCGCCAATCAACCAACTGAGCTTTTTGAAGCGCATTATGACCCTGAATAGTACGTCCAGCCGTTGCAACTGCCCGTACTAGCCACATGATCGTATAGACAATGATAAACAATGCTCCAAGCAGTGGGCTTATAAAACTTAGCACAACCGGCAGTAACAGAATGGAATAGCTAAGCAGCGCTGGTAACATCTCAAAAAAGCGATACCAGCGCGTTCGTTTACCAAGAGGGATTTCAATATCTGTCATAACGAAATAGAGACAACCCTAAAGACCGCGGATGTTAGTAATACTCCTATAAGACCTGTTAGGACGGTTAGGGCGGCAAAACCAACCGCAAACTCTCGTCCCTTCTCTTTGTACATCTTTAAGATGACTAGTGGATGTAAAACAAGCAACAGCAAGCCCGCACCTATAAACGAAATAAGATAGTACCACTTTTCGCGGTAAAGATTAGTGACGCCGTACGCTGAATAACGAACAGGCACCTGTACGTCACTTGGACGTATCTGAACAAGCCCGCTCACTATAAGTATAAGAGCGCACACGGTACTTACTAATAGCAGTGCTATCAATAAACGATCTTTGGAAATATTATTGAGGATTTCTTTATCTAGCATAATTGATACCTGGTGCGGGTAGAGAGAATCGAACTCTCCGCTTGACCTTGGGAAGGTCACATATTAGCCACTATACTATACCCGCATATTTTAAGTATTGTGGAGCCGATAGGCGGATTCGAACCGCCGACCTCTGCTTTACGAAAGCATTGCTCTACCGACTGAGCTATATCGGCTTGCAGTAACAGGGGTTATTATAGCAAATCCTGCAGCAATCAACTACCCCGCCTGCCCTGTTGCAAAATCTCAATCAACCTGATACCATGATCTAGTCTTTAAAACACGGGCTCGTGGTGTAGAGGCCTAACATGCCTCCCTGTCACGGAGGAGATCGCCGGTTCGAATCCGGTCGGGCCCGCCAAGAATTGAAAGAACCACCTTTAGCGGTGGTTGTTTTAATTCTTGGCGAACTTGTTCGCGAGTTTGAGCCGACGAAGCCGTATTCGGCATAGCGAAAGCTCGGCTTGAGCGGAGAAGCGACCGAGCTTCAGCGAGGGAAAGTGCTATCCGTTCATATCAGATCATTGACTGGTACTATATTTTATGGTTTTATTACATTTACAAGCTACAGCATAGTGCTGTGGCGACGAGAACATTGGAGTGATATACCGTGCCAGGTACACTGGACATGTCCCGCCTCAGCGGGGACCAGACCATCGGTCCATTCGGTCAGCGCATCAGCATGAGTGGGATCGTCGAGACAC
Organism: Candidatus Saccharimonadota bacterium; assembly: GCA_002861585.1. GTDB lineage: Bacteria > Patescibacteriota > Saccharimonadia > Saccharimonadales > Saccharimonadaceae. The sequence continues at coordinate 4,977 of PJQJ01000025.1, forward strand.
TGCAGTACACCCTGGTGACCAACATGGCTGCTCAGGGCCAAATCCACTACAACGGCAGCTTCGGCTTCGCGATGGCAGACCCCGGCCTCCACAGCGAGTACGACACCAGAAAGGTCTGGGACGACCCCTACAAGCTGACCTGGTTCGTCGCCGGCTGGGGTCCGGAGCGTGAGCGCTACTGCGCAAATGCCGTTCGCAAGCTGCGTCCTGCCGCCCGAAACGGTATCGACACACTCGACCTCGTAACCGGCAACTACCTGCCGTTCCAGGGTGTCGTCGAGTCGCAGCCCAATCAGGATGGTCTGTACCCATGGGGTGACTTCCCCTGGGGCGGCGCAACCTTCGTCGGCTTCGACGACAAGCTGCTGCTGGGAGCGGTCAGCGGCCTTCGCCAGGAGGAGGACCACGCGCTCGCTGGGGTCATCCTGAACCTGGTTGGCCTGCAGCTTTTCCGGGCCGACCACCCCATCACCTGAGCCACTCCGCTCCTCTTAAGCCCCCACCTAGGTAGTCACCTCGCCATCACGAGATGTAGACGCCCAGGAGGGGGCTTCTACATTTTCTGTATGTTTGATATTTATACGGTAGTTCGTTTGCTAAAATACATCCATGTCCAGCTTATCCCCGGTCTCACGACGCTTGCTTCCTCTTTATGTGAGTGCGTTTCTTCAATGTGTAGTGTTTTGGTATGCAATAGAAAAGCTGTTTATGACAAGCATCGGTTTTACGACGACAACAATCGGCCTTATGGTTGCGGTTATGAGTGTCACCATTCTACTGACCGAAACACCGTCTGGCATCTTAGCCGATAGATGGAGCCGCAAAGGTGTCATGGTACTTGGATGCATATTTTTACTCTTGAGTGCAGTTGTTGCCAGCATCAGCCACAATGAAGCTATCTTTATTGGAAGCACAGTCTTATGGGGGATATATAATGCACTCTACACAGGCACATACGATTCGGTCATCTATGATACCGTCTTAGAGGAGACGGGTGAAGCAACACTATTCGACCGCTTTCTCGGGCGACTTCGTGCTATCGAAGGATTTGGATTTATTATTGGTGCCTTAGGTGGAGGTTTGATCGCAAGCGCATTTAGCCTTCGGCATACTTACTTTATGACAATACCATTTTTGATTGTTGCCATCTTTGTTATGCTGCAGTTCCGCGAGCCGTCGCTGCATAAAAAAGATGTTGCCGAGCCGCTTCTGCAGCACGTTCGTCAGACTTTGGCAGCAGTCCTAAAGCATCGGTCTCTATTGTCGATTGTTGTGGCAATTACTGGTTTTACTGTATTGCAAAATATCTTCTACGAACTGTACCAACTTTGGTTTATTGCCGCTGCTGCACCGGTTGGTCTTTTTGGATTAATTGGTGCAGTAGTTTTTGCAACATGGATGATAGGTGGTTTTGTTGCGGAACGTTTAAAGAGTAAGCGCGCTAAAATAAGCACCTGCTTGATAGTGGGCATAAGCTTGGCTGTGCTACTCTTTCCCCTGAGAGCTGAGGTTCTACTTACTGCACAGTTTGTGCTGGGCACGTCTCTGGTTGTGCTTAGCATTTTACTATCTCATGAACTGCATCGTAAGCTCCCTTCGCACCTTCGAGCAGGCTCTGCATCGGTTGTCAGCACACTTGGACGCCTAGTTATTATTCCTGGTAGTATTGTATTTACTGCCGTCGCAGACAGTTTCAGTATTTACCGCGCTACTTTTTTGCTCCTCGGCATAGCTGTTGTCGCATGTTTTGCATACGTAATAAATTTACATCAATATCGACCTATAAAAGCTTAGTACGTAGACCTACCCCCTTTTCATATGTTCTTCGATTAGCCTTACATCGACCTTATCTTTTGGTCTTGCGGTCGCCTTTTTCCATTCATACATCTCATGAAGCGACATAAAGGGATGCCCGTCTATTACTACTGGATCTGCAAGATAGGAAGCTACATTAGGAACCCATTTGTGACTACCGCACTGGATAAAAGCTAGAATTGGCACTTCGTGATATATTTTTGTTACATAAAGAGCGTCAGTTGAGTTGGTAATTCTCTCTTCCCATCCCTGTTCCTTCAGTTGCTTAAACAGCCTAGGGGTAACAAAAAGTTCCAGGTCAGAGGTGTCTCGTATATCATGAGCAGTCAAACAAGCACCGCCGAATACAACCCATTCCCCTTTTGGCAGTTGAAGCTCATCGAGTATTTTGATCATGTGGCGCCTATTCATGAAGGCATCTTACTAGAGATATGCAAACGATTCTA